>DEBW01000064.1:0-3021 GCA_002348905.1 Ruminococcus flavefaciens
GAGGAGTTCGAGTCTGAGGAAGGCAAAGAGCTTCTTGCAAGCCTTGGCATCGAGGGAGACTATGAGGGTATAGGTCACTGTATACTCGGCTATGCTGACTGCGAACAGCCGGAAGCTTCTCCAAGAAAAGAAAACTACGTTTACTGGTTAGAATAAGCAGGAGGCTGTCACTATGAAGGTACTATTGATAGGCGGTACTGGCACGATAAGCATGGCTGTTACAAAAAGACTTGCTCAGCAGGGACATGAGGTTATTCTGCTCAACCGTGGAAACCGTACCTCTGACCTGCCGGACAATGTTAAAGTTCTGAAATGTGACATCAACGATGAAGCTGAGGTCAGCAAAGTTATCTCAGGCATGACATTTGATGCTGTAGGAGAGTTCATCGGTTTTGTGCCTTCACAGGTCGAGCGTGATTTCCGTCTTTTCAGCGGAAAGACACGGCAGTACATATATATAAGTTCTGCATCTGCATATCAGAAACCTCCGTCAAATGCGGTAATTACTGAAAGCACTCCGCTGGCTAATCCTTACTGGCAGTATTCCCGTGACAAGATAGCGTGTGAGGAATATCTCATGAAGATGTACCGTGAAAACGGCTTTCCGGTCACGATAGTACGTCCAAGCCATACCTATGATGAGCGTTCAGTTCCGCTTGGAGTTCACGGCAAAAACGGAAGCTGGCAGGTGCTGAAGAGGATGAAAGAGGGCAAACCTGTAATAATCCACGGCGACGGAACTTCGCTATGGACCATCACTCACAATAGTGACTTCGCAAAGGCTTACTGCGGACTTATAGGAAATATACACGCTGTAGGACAGGCTTACCATATAACCTCTGACGANNCCAAAGCTTACTGCGGACTTGTCGGCAATATCCACGCTATCGGTCAGGCATATCACATAACCTCAGACGAGAGCCTCACATGGGATCAGATATATCAGATAATTGCTGACAGTCTCGGAGTTAAGCTCAATGCTGTACATATACCGTCTGACTTCCTTGCAGCAGTAAGCGATTACGACCTTGAAGGCAGTCTGACAGGCGACAAGGCAAACTCTGTTATATTCGACAACAGCAAGATAAAAAGTGCTGTTCCGGGATTTACTGCAACAGTCAGGGCAGATCAGGGTATAAGAAGTACTATTGAAAATATTTCAGTGCATAAGGAATTACAGCGTGAAGACACAGATTTTGACATCTGGTGCGACAGGATCATTAACGAATACATGACTTTAAAGAAAAAATTAAGCCGGTAAATAACCAGTATCTGTAAGGAGATAATATGTCGTTCAAATTAAACAGTGTAGTTCCGTGGGGACGCAATATAAGCGAATACAGAGAAATGTTCCTGCTCAGCGGGGAGGATATGAAAAAGCGTATCGCAGGCTTCGGAGACGGTCCTGCAAGTTTCAATTGTCAGGCTTCTGAACAGGGCAGCAGCGTAATATCATTTGATCCGATATACCAGTTCTCTGAGAAAGAACTCTCTGACCGGATAAACGAGGTAAGAGATACTGTCATCCAGCAGATGCGTGAGAATATGGAGAATTACGTCTGGGATAAGATAACCTCTGTTGAACAGCTCGAAGAAATAAGAATGTCCGCTATGAGGATGTTTTTAGCTGATTTTGAGCAGGGTAAAAAGGAGCATCGCTATATTTATCATGAGCTTCCGGACAGACTGCCTTGTGCAGACGACAGTTTCGATATCGGACTTAGTTCGCATTTTCTCCTGATGTACACAGCACTTGGATATGACTTCCATGTTGATGCTATAACCGAGATGCTGCGTGTATGCAAAGAGGTACGTATCTTTCCGCTTTGTGACCTTGACAGCAATTCTTCTGAAATGATAGAAAAGGTCATTGAATATTTCCGGAAAAGTTACGCTGTTGAGATTAAAGAGACTGATTATGAGTTTCAAAAAGGTGCAAACAGGCTTCTGATAATAAAAAAGAATATGTAAAATCAGCTTGTCGAAAGGGAAAAGCTCTGTTTTGCGGAGTTTTTCCCTATTTTTGTGATGCTATATGAACAGTACATATTGACAAGCCGTGAAATATTTAGTATAATTATCAAAAAGGCGAAAGGGTGAGACCTATGCATATAAAAAAGCTGATAACTGCTGTAATGTCTGCGGTGATAGTGTTAACACCGAATTTCATGACTGGCAGTACAATTACGACTGCGGCAGAACAGTCGGTAACGTTTAACTATTTTGACAGCAAAATAAACGGCGGAGAAACTATTCGTGGCGTTGACATATCTTCGATAATCTCCCTTGAAAATGCCGGAGTTAAATTCTATAATGAATCCGGTCAGGAACAGGATATATTCAAAACTCTCGCTGAAAACGGCGTGAACTATATCCGTGTAAGGGTGTGGAATGAGCCGAATGACGGAAACGGTCATACCTATGGCGGAGGAAACAATGATGTTAAAGTTGCAGGTATGATAGGCAAACGTGCAGCCGAGTACAATATGAAGCTTCTGGTAGATATACAGTACTCCGACTTCTGGGCTGATCCCGGAAAGCAGACTCGTCCTAAGTACTGGCAGCAGCATGACCACGAAACTCTGAAAGGCGAGATATACAAGTGGACTTCGTGGGTATTGAAGTCTATAACTGATGACGGCGGCAAGATAGGCATGGTGCAGGTCGGCAATGACACTAACTGCTTTTTCTGCGGAGAAAAGGATATGTACAAGATATGTGACCTCTTTTCAAGCGGAAACAAGGCAGTACGTGACTTTGACAAAAATATCCTCATAGCTCATCACTTTGCAAATCCCTCAAATGTTGAATACTACAAATGGTATGCAAAGGTAATGAACGAGTGCAAGCTTGACTATGACGTTTTTGCAACTTCATATTACCCGTACTGGCACGGCACTACTCAGAACCTCACGAACGTACTAAAAGATATAGGCGATACCTACGGAAAATACGTGATAGTTGCCGAGACTGCATACCCTTACACAGATGCAGACAGCGACGATTTCGGCAATGCTGTTG
>DEBW01000064.1:3109-11930 GCA_002348905.1 Ruminococcus flavefaciens
TTTCGGCAATGCTGTTACATCTGCTTCGTCCGGATGTGACCTGCGTTATCCTGTGTCTGTAAGCGGTCAGGAGCAGTGTCTCACGGATGTATTTCAGGCTGTGGCAGATACCGGAAAATGGGGACTTGGCGTATTTTACTGGGAACCTGCATGGATAGGTACTCCGGATACTTCATGGCAGGAACGCCGTGAACAGTGGGTTAAGTACGGCTCAGGCTGGGCGAGCGATGCAGCCAAAGAGTACGACAGCGATGCTAAGGAGGCTGGCGGTTCGAGCTACGATAATCAGGGACTTTTCGATGCATACGGCAAGCCTCTGGAATCTCTGAAAGTGTTCAGCAGGGTATATCCGCAGAATGAGAATATTATTCCCGAAAACGGAGCTGATATTTCTGGGGGATTCTACCGCATACGCAATGCGGCTACAGGAAAGTATCTTACAGTGGCAAACGGCGAAGAAGCAGCCGGAAATAACGTTGTGCAGTATGAAGCTGACGGTGCAGCTTATTATAATATGTGGTATGTTAATAACGCTGGAGACGGTTACTATGAGATAGTATCCGCTTTAGGAGATTTTGATACGTATCTTCTTGATATTGACAGCGGAAACAAGGCTGACGGTACTAATATCGGCATATATACACGTACTAAAAGCGATGCACAGAAATTCAAATTTTTATCAGGCAAAGACAATGAGTTTGTAATTGTAACAAAAGCTTCCGGTGACAGAAGTGCTGTTGAAATAGCTGACGGCAGTGAGAACAGCGGTGCAAATGTACAGCAGTTCCGCAGAAACGGCAAACAAAGCCAGTCATGGATACTTGAACCGGTCGAAGAGCGGGTGATATATGGTGACATTAACGAAGATGAAAGAGTGGATGCCTTTGATCTTGTTGTCATGCGTAAGCTTGTTGTAAATGGCTGGTATCATTCGGCAGCAGATATGAATGATGATGATAAGATAGGAGTAGCAGATCTGGTACAAATGGAACGTTTTCTTATGTTTGGTGACAAATTTGAAAGATCAGGCAAAGGTACTCCTGTTAACACTATTTTCCCGAAGGTATAGAAAATTTGGCTATTTTACGTTTGCTTGTGTAGAGGCGAGTTTCGCTCGCCAGCAAATTTGAATTAAGGTTTATTGACAGATTGAACTATTTTTTACAGACATAAAAAATGCACTTCCCTTATCGGGAAATGCATTTTCTCTATGTCTTAATCGCTGTTTTTATCATTTTCAGATGCCGCAGGAACATCAGGAGTATTTTCAATTTTATTTGCCGGAGGCGCTGGCTGAGCCGGCTGAACAGCAGGCTTTATATTCTGACGATTTTTCTTAGCATTGTGTTTTTCTGACAATTTTACAAAGAAAAGTATCAGCTTTACAAAAACAAATACGATAATTCCAATAAAAATCAGATACGGGAGCACTCCTATAACTAAGAACAGCAGACCTTCAAGGAAATCAAGAAAGCCGCTCCATGTTTTGGTAAGTGTGCCTTTTAAACGCTGACCAAACGTGTCAGTTTTCTCGAATACAGGTTCTTCGGAGTATTCACGGACTTCATTCAGCGTGAGATTTATATAGGAGTATGCAACATCATTTTCAATATTGTTCATACGTGTCTTTATCTTTGCAATTTCTATCTGAATATCCGTAAGTTCACTTTCAATGGCTATAGCATCCTGTTCATTCTTTGTATCTGCAAGTATATCAAGATAGCGCTGTTCTTTTGCTTCATAGATGCTCAGAGTAGTTTTCAGGTCGGAATATTCTGTAGTGAGATTCTGCACAGAAGAATTTTTCCGGCGCATATCTCCAACGATTTCAGCATCTTAGCAAAAATCATCATACTTTGCGCTTGGTATCCTTATAGTAGCATAGAGATTTTTCCATTTTTCGTTGTCTGAATACTGCCATTTGCTTGAATTTCCGCCGTCACTGTAGTTTTCGCTTTCGATAAAGCCGCCGTAGCTGTCGATAAGTTCATGTATCTTGTCAACAGCTTCATCAAATTCGAGAACATCTATGCTCATTTCACATGAATATACAAGCATCTGCCTGTCTATAGCCTTTAATTCAGACTGCTCATAGTCATTATAGCTTTCTTCTCCGGAGGTGTCGTTATCCTCTTCTCCGTATCCGTAGTCAGCTTCAGCATTTCTTGAATATGATGCATCGTTATTCATAATATATGTTTCTGCGGCAGTTTCATTCTTTTCGCCGCCGCACGAGGTAAGAAGTATAGCACTGGCAGCTGCAAGAGATATTAGTAAGGTTTTTTTCATATATAGTTCCTCCTTTATTAGTGATTCGCTATATATATATTAACACTGTATATAAAATTAGTCAATTAATATTGCATAACAATAAAGTTGAAATTTGTTTACAATATAATAAATATCTGTAAAAAACGAAGACAAAATAAAGCGGCTGATTTTCAGCCGCATTTTTTATACTTTATAATTCTCAGCTTCCTTGACGAGTTTTATGTCAACGAGAGCATCAATAAGAGTGCCGGTATCGGTGTATTCCTCGCTGAATATCTTACCCTCAGCACGTACACGGTTTATGAAAGCAGTCTTATCGTAGGGGATAAGGAGATTCATACGCTTTGCAGTTTCAGGGAGATTCTTAGCGATACATTCAAGAAGCTTGTCAAAACCTCCGTGATGTTTTGCGGATATGATAACAGTATTATCGTCCTCGAAAACTGTATCAGGGTAGAGTGCAGCGTCAGATTTATTCATGACGTTTATCTTAGGTATACCGTCACAGCCAAGCTCAGAGAGAAGCTGCTTTGTTACCTCAGCCTGCTGTTCTCTTTCCGGAGATGACAAGTCCTGCACGTTGAGTATGATATCAGCGGAAGCTGCTTCTTCAAGGGTGGACTTGAAGGCTTCGACAAGATTATGCGGAAGTCTGCGTATAAGTCCTACGGTATCAATGAGGAGTACGCTTCTGCCGTCAGGAAGCTCTATTGAACGTGAAGTTATATCAAGAGTTGCAAAGAGTTTATTCTCTGCCAGCACTCCTGCATCCGTCAGAGCATTGAGGAGCGTAGACTTTCCGACGTTGGTATAGCCTACTATAGCTGCACAGAGCACGCCGTCCTTTTTACGTCTTGAACGTGAGAAGGAACGGTGTTTTTTCAGTTCTTCAAGTTCTTCTTCAAGGTAGGATATACGCTTGCGAATATGTCTCTTGTCTGTTTCGAGCTTTGTTTCACCAGGACCTCTTGTACCGATACCTCCGCCAAGTCTTGAAAGTGCAGTACCCATACCGGTAAGGCGAGGGAGTCTGTATTTCTGCTGAGCGAGTTCTACCTGAAGTTTACCTTCTTTGGTACGTGCTCTCTGAGCGAATATATCAAGTATAAGTGTAGTGCGGTCGATAACTCTCACATCGAGTATCTCCTCGATATTTCGTACCTGTACTCCGCTGAGTTCGTGGTCGAATATAACAAGTTCAGCTTCGAGGACTTCGAGCTGTTCTTTAAGCTCTTCAAGTCTGCCTGCACCCATACAGGTGGCAGGATCATAAGTTGCTTTGCGCTGTATCACCTTGCCTACAACCTCAGCATTTGCGGTCGAGGCAAGCTCTGCAAGTTCGTCAATTGAAGCATCTGCGTCAAATTCACCGGTATCAACGCAGGCGAGTACAGCCTTTACCGGAACTTCTTCTGTTTTATTTTCGTACATATGCTCTCCTTATTGGGGAACGGCGGTGGTTTCTGTTTCAGAAGCGGCTGCTGTTGTATCAGCTTCCGTAGTCTCTTCTGCCGGAGCATCAGCTACACTGCTTTCAGCGAGGTATTCCATACCCTTTGCATTGAACATATACACATCGGTATGCACTTTTCCGTCAGAGTAAGCTGTGTATATCTCAGTCTTTCTGAAAGCTTTGAGTTTGCCGCCGCTCCACTGATATTCCATATAGCGGTCGGTATAGCCGTCATTCTGATTGTCGATAAGCGTATTATCCGCAGTTTTTTTCATGATCCTGCCTATCTCGTTCAGCTCATCATTTTCCTTGAAGTCTTTATTTTCAGGAATATAGCAATAGTAAGAGCCGTAGCCAAGCTCAGCATTTTCGTTTGGTATGAATATGTCATTATATCCGTCGAAGTTGAAGTCATCTACGGATATATATTTTTCATCGGGTGTGTAGTAAAAATCAAGTGATGAAACTTCTCTATCGTTTATTATAAGTTCTACAGTTGTGCCGTTCAGGGCATAGGAGAAGCGCACATCTTTTGAAGTGTTATCCTGTTCCGGAGAAAAGGCTCTTGTAGAATCTTCTGCAATGGCTGTAGTTTCGTAGACAGTGAAATTTTCAGTTCTCACGTATTCTTCGGGATCTCTGTTTCTGTTTCCGCATGAGAAAAGTAGCAGAGAGGCAGAAGCCAAAGCTGCTGCGAATATCAGCTTTTTCATTTATTCTTCTGACGCTCCTTCCGCAAGGCGTGATATCTCCTGTGGGGTGAAAACGTATTTCTTGCCGCAGAAATGGCAGCCTACTTCTGTATCCTTGCCCTCAGCAGCAATAGAATCAAGTTCTTTTTTGCCGATGCTTATGAGTACTTTTTCTGTACGCTGTCTGCTGCAATCGCACTTGTATGCAGGAGAAGAAGTATCAAGCTCATTAGGTTCAAGACCGGCAAGAAGCATATTTGCTATCTCCTCCGGAGTAACGCCTTCATCAAGAAGCGCAGATACAGGACGCATAGCAGCAACATTCTTTTCGATAGTATCAATACATTTCTCATCAGCAAACGGGAGAAGCTGTACTAAAAAGCCTCCGGCTGACTTTACTGAGAGGTCGGTATCAACAAGTACGCCGAGAGCGCATACAGTAGGTATCTGCTCGCTTGTAGCGTAGTAGCTTGCGATATCTTCTGCTATCTCACCTGAAACGAGCGGTATAACGCCGACATAAGGCTCACGGAGTCCCATATCCTTTACGACTGAGAGAGTGCCGTTTTTGCCGACTGCACCTGAAACATCAAGCTTTCCTACGCTGTTGAGCGGAAGCTCGACAACAGGGTTGTTTACGCAGCTCTTGACGTTTCCACGGCTGTCTGAAACAGCTACTAACTGACCGGCAGGACCGTCAGCGTCGATACGGAGAGTGATGCTGTCATCTTCGCCTTTGAGCATATATCCCATAAGTGAAGCACCGATAGAAAGTCTGCCGAGAGCAGCCGTAACAACGGCAGATGTCTTGTGTATCTTTTCTATTTCTGAAACCATGTCCTTAGCGTCAAGAACAGCTGCAAAAGCTGAACCGTCGGCTGAAATAGCTCTGTATAATTTTCCCATATAAAGTTCCTCTTTCGGTATTGGTCAGACCGGCATATCCTGCTGTCCGTTCCTTATGCACCTTGCAGCATAGACAATGCGCTGGGAATCAGGGGCAGGGGAGCTGAATGTATCATCGCCGAATTTGCCAAGTATTTCAAATCCTGCATCTGTCAGGAGTTTTTCAAGTTCTTTTTCGCTGTAAGCCTTTTCAGAGAAGGAGTCAGAGCTTCTTGAATAAAGCCCGTTTTCCTCGGATTCAAAGAATTCAAGCTGCATTTTCACTTCGTCAGTATCAGGCACAAGAGTATTTTCCCACACGCAGTAGACATTATCGGTCTCGTAGGTGAAGGTATTGTTTGCTAAGATATGACGGTGCTTGTAGAGAGTATTCACATCGAATATGAAAAGTCCGCCAATCTCGGAGAAGAATGCAACTTTTTCAAATACTGCCTTGACATCAGAGATATCAGGCAGGTGGTTTATGCTGTCAAGAGCGCATATCGTAATGTCGATAGTGCCGAACATATCGAGCTTTCTCATATCCTGACAGAGGTACTGTATATTAAGACCGCTGTCGAATTTCTTATCGAGAGCAATACCCAGCATTTCGTCTGAGTTGTCAACGCCTATGACATCGTAGCCGAGACGAGCCATTTCCTCAGATATACTTCCTGTACCGCAGGCAAGGTCAAGGAGGATATTTCCCTCAGTTGACCTGTACTTTTCTATGATGCTCTGGAAGTAAGCAGCTCTTTTCCTGTAGTCGATATTAGCGGTAAGTTCATCGTAGTAACGGGCAAAAACACTGTAGCCTGCCATTAGTCAAGTTCGACCTCCTGAGTGTCGGTTATCTCGTGAGCATCGTTGAATACGAGCTTTTCACGTTTAACGAGTTTTTCTTCGCCGTCAGGATATTCATAGTAGTCTATGAGGATATCCCACGGGTCAGCAGATGCGTTGTACTGCTTCTGCATTTTTCTGAGTGCAGGCTTTTCGCCGTCCCAGCCGTAGGTACGCTCTTCGTATTCAACAGAGTCTTTCTTATCGAGGATCGTGAAGGTATAATCAGTCTTGCTGACATTTATAAGCTTCTTTATATCCTTCATTTCTTCCCATTCAACGTACTTCTTTTCCTCTGCATCGTAGCGGTAATATACGCCGGATACGGAGTCCTTTGAGATCTCTGTAGGGATAAAGATATCATTTACACTGTCGCCGTTGAAATCGAAGATAGTGATGAGGGATTCCTGAGTTATCTCGTTTGTTTCATATACATTGAGCATAGCCTTAGTGTCAGCTTCGATAGTGTGCATATTCTCGCCGTCGATAAATACGTCAACGCCGTCCTTTTTAACTTCGCATACGATATTGTCCTTTGATACTATCTTAGGATCGTTATCCTGAGCGGAGGTCGTAGTAGTAACGGTAGTTGATGTAAGTGTAGTCTGCACAGGAGCATTTCCTGTTATTTTAGTAGTAGTTGCAGGAGCAGCGGCGGTTTTAGCAGCTGTTCTTACAGTAGCCGGTGCAGCGGCAGTCTGACGGGTAACAGCAGGAGAAGATCTGCGTACAAGCTGAGCATTTGCAGTAGAAGTTGTAGTTCCAGAGCTTTTGGTTTCTTTAGTATTTTCAGTAGTTTGTTTGCTTTCAGTTTTGACAGTAGTTTCAGATTCGTCCTTGTCAGCGGCAGCAGTAATCTTAGTAGTTTCAGATGCAGTTATTTCAACAGGGGATGAATCAACAGGAGCGGTATCAACTCGTCCGCAGCCTGTCAGCATACCAAGACATATCACAGCAGCTATCACAGATCTTTTCATAAAATCACCTCATGTTAAAAGGGCGACTGTGCAGCCGCCCTATATTTTGTGGATTACTTATTCTCTTCCTTGAGCTTGCAGCACTTCTTGTACTTCTTGCCGCTTCCGCAAGGGCATGGGTCGTTATCGCCGACCTTGTTAGCGGAACGTGCTGGTTCTGAGAAGCTGCCGTCGCCTGAACCTGCATTAGGAGCATCAGGCTTAGCTACCTGCTCACGCTCAGGAGCTTCGTGCTTCTGGAGCTTTACAGTAAGGAGAGCACGTACAGTATCCTCACGTATGGATTCTACCATAGCGTCGAACATCTCAAAGCCTTCATATCTGTACTCGATAACAGGGTTTCTCTGACCATAAGAACGGAGACCGATACCCTTCTTGAGTTCTTCCATATCGTCGATATGAGCCATCCACTTTGTATCAACAGTCTTGAGGAGGATAACACGTTCAAGCTCACGGATTATCTCGCTGCCGTATTCCTCTTCCTTTTCCTGATATATCTCACCGCACTTCTCGTTGAGAGCACTGATTATCTGCTCCTTTGTAACGCTCTGAAGCTCTTCCTCAGTGAAGGTAAGGTCTTCATTGTCGATGAGCCAGCCGAGGAAATATTCTTTAAGACCGATGATGTTCCACTCGTCACGGTTGTCCTCGTCAACGAGGTAGTTGTTAACGGTAGTAGTGATGAGGTCTTCCATCATCTTGAGGATATCCTTGTGGAGGTCTTCACCGTCAAGAACCTGTGAACGCTGCTTGTAGATTATCTCACGCTGAGTGTTCATAACGTCATCGTAGCTGAGGACGTTCTTTCTTATGCTGAAGTTTCTGCCCTCGACCTTTTTCTGTGAGGACTCGATTATCTTTGTGAGGGACTTGCTCTCGATAGGCATAGTCTCGTCAACGTTGAGCATCTTCATCATGCTTTCAAGACGGTCACCGGCGAATATACGCATAAGGTCGTCTTCTACTGAGAGGAAGAAGCAGCTTTCACCGTCATCACCCTGACGGCCGGAACGTCCACGAAGCTGATTGTCGATACGTCTTGACTCGTGACGCTCAGTACCGAGGATGTAAAGACCGCCTGCTTCTCTTACAGCAACAGCCTTTTCCTTTACCTCAGCATTGAACTTGTCGTAGAGTTCACGGTATTCCTTTCTTGCTGCGAGAACAGCCTGATCGTCAGTATCAGCGTAGCCGATAGCAGCAGAGATAAGGTCTTCATCTATGCCACGCTTTCTCATTTCAGCTCTTGCGAGGAACTCAGCATTACCGCCGAGCATGATATCAGTACCACGTCCAGCCATATTTGTAGCGATAGTAACAGCGCCGAACTTACCAGCCTGAGCAACTATCTCAGCTTCCTTGGCGTGGTGTTTAGCGTTGAGGACTTCGTGCTTTACGCCTCTTCTCTTGAGCATAGCAGAGAGAAGCTCTGATTTTTCGATAGATACAGTACCAACGAGGATAGGCTGACCTTTTTCGTGGCACTCGATTATCTTTTCTATGATAGCAGCATACTTACCCTTTTCAGTGCTGTATACCTGATCGTTATGGTCGATACGGATAACAGGTCTGTTGGTAGGTATAGCGATAACGTCGAGTTTGTAGATCTCCTTGAACTCGTCCTCTTCTGTCATAGCAGTACCGGTCATACCGGAGAGCTTGTTATAAAGACGGAAGAAGTTCTGGAAAGTGATAGTAGC
>DEBW01000064.1:12080-21088 GCA_002348905.1 Ruminococcus flavefaciens
TCGTTCTTCATAACGCCGTTAGCCTTGATAGCCTGATTGATGTGGTGGAGAAGAGTCATATTCTCAGGATCCATGAGGTTGTCGATACGGAATGCCTGTTCAGCCTTCTTTACACCACGCTGAGTGATAGTAGCAGTCTTAGCCTTTTCGTCTATGATATAGTCAGCAGTCTCGTTTATAGTATCCTGGTCAGCCTTGTCGTCCATTTCTACAACAGTTGTAGGAGTGAGCATCTTTGCAAAGCGGTCAGCGATAGAATAAAGCTCAGTTGACTTGTCGCCACGGCCGGAAATGATAAGAGGAGTACGAGCCTCATCAATAAGGATAGAGTCGACCTCATCGACGATAGCGAAGTTAGGCTCACGCTGAACTCTTTCTTCCTTGTGAGTTACCATGTTGTCACGGAGGTAGTCAAATCCAAGCTCATTGTTTGTAGCGTATGTAACATCGCAGAGGTAAGCCTCACGTCTTTCATCGTTGGTGAGTCCGTGGAGGATACAGCCGACGGTAAGACCGAGCCAGCGGAGAACTTTACCCATTTCCTCTGCCTGAGTTTTAGCAAGGTAATCGTTAACGGTTACAACGTGAACGCCTTTTCCGGTGAGTGCATTGAGATAAGAAGCGACGCAGGCAACGAGAGTTTTACCTTCACCAGTTCTCATTTCAGCGATACGTCCCTGATGAAGAACGATAGCACCGATTATCTGAACAGGGTAAGGCTTCTTTTCGAGAACACGCCATGCACCTTCTCTGACGGTAGCGAGCGCCTCCGGGAGGATATCATCGAGAGTTTCGCCGGCTTCCAGTCTGTCTTTGAATTCCTGTGTCTTAGCCTTGAGTTCAGCATCAGAGAGTTTCTGATACTCCTCATCAAGAGCGAGAACTTTATTCTTAATAGGCTCAATACGTTTTAATTCTCTGTTGGAGTAAGCGTTTGCGCCGAAAATACTTTTAAATATACCCATTAGTGTGATTACCGCCTTTACATAAATTTCAAATCATCCGGTATTCTGAAATACACATAAATATATTTTACTACAAAAAGAGTATTTTGTCAATACCTTATTAAAAAGCTTGCATGGAAGCTGTCAGAACTCAGATAGCAGAGCTCAGTGATTAGAATCAAGCAATAGTTCCAAGAACAAATATATTTCGTGAGAATATTGAGAAAAACTCCGATATATAGCCTTGTATCCAATAGTCTCAAATGAAACTATTGAATGCACTAAAGTGCTAAGTTTTGGCTGTATATAGGCATTTGTACAATAATCTCATGAGTTTCATCAATAGTCTCAATTGAGAATATTGAATAACTGCCGATTTATAGCCTTTTGTATCAATAGTCTCAAAATGATTTGTGTATTTGGGAAGCATGGAAAATCATGGTCGCCGTCCCTACAAGCTAACGGCTGATATCTGAGTTCTGAGTTCTCAGCTCTGCGTTCTCATCCCTGAAATTTGCTGTAGTTATCGTTTATGAAACGGCTCATGCGGAGGTAGTATTCCTCATTGAACGGCACGAAAAGGTAAGCCTCGTTCTGGAACTCCTCGCAGTTGTATTTCTCCTCGCCGAAGTATTCGAGAGCCATTCTGTCAACATCTTCCGGGTAGCACGGAGAACCCTCATCGGAGTAAAAATCATAGTAGAATGATGCAAACGCCTTGCCTTCCTCGGTGAGTATCTCCTTTGTAAACTCGCCGTCAAGTGAGTTGATAAGAAAACGGCGTATATCGAGCTTTCCGGAGCGTATCTCTTCCAGTTCGTCAGCAAAGAAGTCAGTGAACTCCTCGTTTATCATTTCGTGCTCGATGCACCAGCGGAGAAAGGCTGAGATATGGTTTGCAGCGTTGATATCTGATATATCGAGCTGTTTTTCGGTTATCTTTACAGCGTGTTCCTCAAAGCGGTCGATAAGCTCGAAGGTAGATTCATCGACAACAGGGGAGCGGTCAACATCCACAACAGGATCAAGCTCCTTGCCGAACCTGTCGAGCAGAGCATCCGTGCCGTGGTCTATCTTGTAGCGCATCTCAGCGTCATACAGAGGGATGACCTGATAGAAGTTTATCTCGTCATCGTCACTGAGCTTACAGACGGAAGCATCATCTCCAAAAGCAGTACCAAGCAGAAGAGCGGAGGAAAGTTCGGTATTCGGAGCAAAAGGAGTGCTGTAGTCAACGGAGTGTCCCCAGCCGAGCCATGTATGGTTCACTACGGGCAGGTGAGCAAGACGGTTGAGAAGCTCAACAGGCCACATAGTTTCAGGGGTTTCCTCATCGAAATTCCAGTTTGACGGCAGACAAAGCACGAGTTCGGCACGGTCGAGTTTTTTTCCTGCCAGTTCTTCCGGTACGTCCATATGATGAGCACCAAGTCCCATAGTGACAAGGGTATAGAAACGGTTCTCACTGTCGGGAGGTATCACTGCTATATCCACTTGTATGCCGTAAGGCTCTCTGTCACGGAAAACTTTCGGAAAGTCACCGTATTCCTTGGTTATATGGTCTTCAAGTTTGTCAAGCTGTTCAGCAGTATAAAGCTCAGGAGCATTATTTTTTGCATTATTCTTATTCATATTTTACCTCCCTTTTTCAGTTGATATAAGCCGTTCTTACGGTTTGATAAGACGGTCTATTTTATCTGAAAGTTCACTTATTTTACGGTTTAGCTGAGCGTTTTCAGCGAGAATTTTTTCAAGAAGCTGGTTTGTTGCAGCAAGCTGTGAAGCTATATCACTGCTTCCGGCAGAAGCTTCTTTCCTTGCGAGCATTTCTTTTTTCAGGAGCTTTTCAACGATATTGCGGAAGCTTACAAAGTCTAAGTTTATGGACTTATCTTCGCTCATAGTCTTAACAGTCATGCTGTTCTTGAAAAATCCGAACATGAAGCAGTCGTATGCATTGAGAAAGTCGAGACATTCGTTCCTGTCGAAAGAGCCGTTTTCGCTTCCGAGAGCCATTCTGCTCCTGAAATCCTGTATCTGTCTGATGAATCTCTTTGAATCTGCGGATACTTTCGGAGAGTTGAGAACGAGAGTTTTAGCGTGTCTGTAGCACTCGTCACGGTCGTTTTTCTCGTTTTCGAGAGCAGTCACCACAAGTGCAGAATCGAAGATATTCGACAGCGAAGATACTATTATAGCTGTAGTATCAGGAGAAGCAGAGCTGAAATCCGTCTGACCGATAACAGCAGCGGAGCGTTCAGTCTGCTCAGCGATGCTCCTGACGAGGTCTTGTTCTGACAGCATTATCATGGCATCACCCCAGTATGATACGTGATATATCCTCAGCAGAAACGGCTATATGGTCAGCGCCTGCGTTTACAAGCTCATCTCTGCCACGGAATCCCCACTGACAGCCGATAGAAGTGATACCGGCGTTTTTAGCGGTCTGAACGTCAACATTGCTGTCACCTATCATGAACACTGTATTGTCAGTGTCTGGCAGAGCTTCAAGGATATCATTTATTATTGCAGTATCAGGCTTTTTCGGACGTTCATCACAGCCTCCGAGGACTTTTACGAATTCTATATCCGGCAGGAGAGCCTTGATTATCTCACGGGCGAAATCCTGCGGTTTATTTGTAGCAACTGCAAGCTTTACGCCGTTTTCAGCGAGAACTTCAAGAGTCTCTTTCATGTTCGGGTAGAGCTTTGTCTTGTCGAGGTAGTGAGCGCTGTAGTACTCATCAAAAAGGTCATGAAGCTTTTCAAGCTCGTCCTTGTGTTCATCCGGCAGAGCACGTTCACAGAGTTTCTGTATACCATTGCCTACCATGAGTTTGTAAGCTTCGTAGGTATGGGTAGGGTATCCGAGCTGAACGAGTCCGTGATTTGTAGCGTCAGCGAGGTCGTAGATAGTATCGGCGATAGTGCCGTCGAGGTCGAAAATAGCAGTGAGCATGGTAACTCCTTTATATTCTTGTAGCGAGAAGCTGAGAGTACTGTCTGCGGAAGTCCTCAAACCTGTCCTCGTCGATAGCTTCACGTATTTTTTCGGTAAGGGTGTTGTAGAAGTAGAGATTGTGCTGTACGGCAAGTCTGCCGGCGAGCTGTTCGTTAGCCTTGAAAAGGTGTCTGATGTAGGCACGGCTGAAATTACGGCAGGTAGGGCAGTCACAGTGTTCATCAACAGGGCGTGGATCAGTCTCGTAGCACTTGTTTCCGAGATGCATTATGCCGTTCCATGTGAAAACGGTAGCATGACGGGCATTACGGCTTGGCATAACGCAGTCGAACATATCTACACCTCTTGCAACGGCTTCAATTATGTTTGAAGGAGTACCTACGCCCATGAGGTAACGAGGCTTATCAACAGGCATAAAGGGTTCAACTACGTCGATTATCCTGTACATCTCGTCGGTGGATTCACCAACTGCAAGACCGCCGATAGCGTAGCCGTCGAGGTCGAGTTTAGCGATATCCTCCATGTGCTTGATGCGAAGGTCATCGAAAGTCGAGCCCTGATTGATGCCGAAAAGCATCTGATGTTTGTTTATTGTATCGTGCAGGCTGTTAAGGCGCTCCATTTCGTCCTTACAGCGGTAAAGCCAGCGAGTAGTACGCTCGATAGACTTTGCAACGTAATCGTGAGGAGAAGGGTTCTCGATACATTCATCGAAAGCCATAGCGATAGTAGAGCCGAGATTTGACTGTATCTGCATACTCTCCTCAGGTCCCATGAATATCCTGTGACCGTCGATATGCGAAGCGAAGTAAACGCCCTCCTCCTTTATCTTGCGGAGCTTTGCAAGGGAGAATACCTGAAATCCGCCGCTGTCAGTAAGTATAGGCTTGTCCCAGTTCATGAACTTGTGAAGTCCGCCCATTTCCTTAACTATCTTGTCGCCCGGACGAAGGTGGAGGTGATAGGTGTTGCAAAGCTCCACCTGAGTTTTAAGACCTTTGAGGTCAACAGAAGATATACCGCCCTTGATAGCGGCAGCAGTTCCGACGTTCATGAAGCATGGAGTCTGGAAGCTTCCGTGAACAGTCTCAACAACGCCTCTTCTGGCTTTGTTATCTTTTTTTATAAGTGTAAACATATGATCTCCTTGTGACTTTTGGTATAAAAAGTCATTTTAAATAATAGTCTGCAAGACCTGTAATAAAAACTACTGCACAACCGGTAACAGCAACACTGTAAACGATGTAAACAGTTGTCATGAGTATCTTATAAGGCTTTGTAACAGTGCAGCCGTCCTCTGAGAATCTGAATCTTGCCAGCAATGTGAGCGCACCCGTGATAACTCCCATTAATGTCGGTATTATTCCTACGATGAACATAATTATAGCGATAACGCCGTATAACAGAAGTATAAGCGGAAGAACAAATATCATGAGCAGGGGATTGTCAAGAGAAGAATCAAATTCGTCACCGAATTCTCCGAAAGCCTGTATGCAGCAGAATATAACTCCTATACCGCCTAAAAGCTCTATAGCTGACAGTATGATATTGATGATAAATTCAATTTTTATTCTGAGTTTGTCGTTTTTCATGATGTGTACCTCCTGTGGTTTTTCTATATGATACATGAAAAAGGCAGGAAATGCAAGATGAAAAGAGTCACTGTCAATGTTACAAATGTAATTTACATGAAAAATTCAGTCCATATTGTAAGGCTCGGTCGTGTCAGGCACTCTTGAACGGCACTTGTTGCAGAAGCCGATGAACTCGCCCTTGTCGTTTCTGAGAGCCGAAACGTACACATCCATGTTCGTGCTTGTATAGCGGTGAGCGAAAACTCTGTTATTGTCAGGACTTTCCTTGAACCATTCAACGAGCATATCGATCTTGCTCTGAGTTTCGATATCAAGGAAAATACCAAGCTTTTTTCCTGCAATGCTGTAGCCGCCGTATTCTTTATAGTTCTCAGCAGCGACAGAGTTTATGTAGATTATGCGCATATCTTTGTCACAGATAAAAACAGGATCTTCTTCGGTGTCAACATAGCTTTTAAAAAATTCATTCAGTTCCATAATAATAATTCCCTTCTATTATTCTGTCATTTCTCTCTTAGTGCAGAAACTAAAGAAGTCAGCTCAAAGGATGCACATAGAGTCGCCAAAGCTGAAAAATCTGTATTTTTCTTTAACAGCGGTATTGTAGGCATTCATGGTGTTGTCATATCCCATGAAAGCAGATACCAGCATGATAAGCGTACTTTCAGGGAGGTGGAAATTTGTGATAAGACCGTCAATGCATTTGAACTGGTATGACGGGTAGATAAATATGTCAGTATAGCCTTCATGTTCTGAGATATCGCCGTAGAAAGTGGCAACGCTTTCGAGAGTACGGCAGGTAGTAGTACCAATGGCGATAACTCTTCCGCCGTTTGCCTTGGTCTCATTTATGAGGTCAGCAGTCTCTTTCGGCAGATAATAGTGTTCGCTGTGCATTTTGTGTTCGAGGACGTTATCCTCCTTGACTGGACGGAAAGTTCCGAGACCTACATGGAGAGTGACAAAAGCGGTCTTTATACCACGGCTTCTGAGGTCATCGAGCATTTCCTCCGTGAAGTCAGCTCCGGCAGTAGGAGCAGCGGCAGAACCGAGTTCGTTTGAGTAGACGGTCTGATAGCGTTCCTTATTTTCAAGCTTCTCTTTTATATAAGGAGGCAGAGGCATCTGTCCGACATCTTCAAGAGCTGTGAAGAAATTGCCTTCGCACTCAAACTGTACGATACGGTTTCCGTCGTCCTTTACTTCAACGACCTCAGCTATAAGTCTTCCTCCGCCGAAGCTGAACTTTGTGCCGACTTTTGCCTTTTTACCTGGACGGCATATTATCTCCCAGAGCTTGTCGCCTTTCTGTTCAAGCAGAAGAAACTCGATAAAAGTACCGTTCTCGATCTTTTCACCGTAAAGTCTTGCAGGGATAACTCTCGAATCGTTCATTACCAGCAAGTCACCTTCTTTAAGGTGCTCGCATAGATTATAGAAGTGGTCGTGAGTTATCTCACCGGTAGTTCTGTCCACGCACATCATACGTGAAGCATTTCGTGGTTCGATAGGAGTCTGAGCTATCAGCTCCTCCGGAAGATCATACCAGAAGTCAGATCTTAATAATTCCATTGACATTGATTCTCCTTAGTTTAGCGTCAGTATTTATAGACCTGCGCATAAAAAATTCAAATAATTCATAAAAAGATATTGACATAACTGAGCTAAAGTGATATTATATAATTCAGGTAGAGGCGCAGCCAAGAATAGTAAATGTGGGGAGAGCAGCCAGCTCGTTGAAACACACTGAAAGGCAAGGCTGCCGAAGAATGTCGTCCGGCGACCGATGTTCTGGCTGTAGGCTGAATAAGTTTGCAGCTGTCATCAGGAGTTTGATGGAGAGCTATCGGCATGACTGCACAAAGCTATGTCAATATTTCTATTATAACTCATGATGAACCGGTTTGCAACCGGTTTTCTTATTTTTGTGAAAAATTTTTTTGAAGGAGATTTTTTTATGAAACAGTATAACGTAGGTATTATAGGCGCAACAGGTATGGTAGGTCAGCGCTTTGCTACTCTCCTTGAGAATCATCCGTGGTTCAATGTGAAGGTTCTCGCAGCTTCTCCAAGAAGTGCTGGTCAGACATATGAGCAGGCAGCAGGCAGCCGCTGGAAGATGGCTGTACCAATGCCGGCAGCTATGAAGGATATGGTTCTTCTCGATGCTACAAATGATATCGAAAAGATAGCTTCTATGGTAGATTTCTGCTTCTGTGCAGTTGATATGAAGAAGGATGAGATAAAGGCTCTCGAAGAGGCTTACGCAAAGGCTGAGTGCCCTATCGTATCCAATAACTCCGCACACAGATTCACTCCTGACGTACCAATGGTAGTTCCGGAGATAAACCCTGAGCATATCGAGATAATCAAGGCTCAGCGTGAGCGTCTCGGCACAAAAAGAGGATTCATCGCAGTTAAGTCCAACTGCTCTATCCAGAGCTATGTACCGGCACTCCACCCACTCAGAAAGTTCGGTCTGAAGAACGTTCTCGCCTGCACATATCAGGCAATTTCCGGCGCTGGCAAGAACTTCGAGACATGGCCTGAAATGGTTGATAACCTTATCCCTTACATCGGCGGCGAGGAAGAGAAGTCCGAGCAGGAGCCGTTAAAGGTTTGGGGCGAGATCAAGGGCAACGAGATCGTTAAGGCTTCAACACCTTCTATCACAACACAGTGTCTCCGTGTACCTGTTTCTGACGGTCACACAGCTGCTGTATTCGTAAGCTTTGAGAACAAGCCTTCCAAGGAAGAGATACTCAAGCTTTGGGCTGACTTCAAGGGCGTACCGCAGGAGCTTGAACTTCCAAGCGCTCCAAAGCAGTTCATCCACTACTTTGAGGAGGATAACCGTCCGCAGGCTAAGCTCGACAGAAACCTTGAAGGCGGTATGGCAGTATCTACAGGTCGTCTCCGTGAAGATACACAGTACGACTACAAATTCGTATGCCTCTCACACAATACTCTCAGAGGTGCAGCAGGCGGCGGCGTACTTCTCGCTGAACTCCTCGCAGCAAAGGGATACTTTGACTAATATTTAGCTTAAAAATGTATTTGTAGGGAACGCCGCCCTCGGCGTTCCACTGTACAAATATTAATAAAGGGACGTCGAGGACGCCGTCCCTTACAATTTCATTCGGGCGGATGATATCCGCCCCTACAAAATCTTCTGAAAGGACTAATATTCATGAAGAATACCATTTTCACCGGCGCTGGAATCGCTATCATTACGCCTTTCAACGCTGACGGTTCTATAAATTATGACGAACTCGGACGTATCATCGACGACCAGATCGCTAACGGTACAGATGCTATAATCATATGCGGTACTACCGGCGAATCTGCTACAATGACAGATGACGAGCACCGTGACTGCATCAAGTTCGCAGTAAAGCACGTTGCAGGCAGAGTACCTGTTATCGCAGGTGCAGGCAGCAATGACACACACTATGCTGTTGAACTTTCAAAGGAAGCAGAGGCAGCAGGCGCAGACGCTCTGCTCCA
>DEBW01000064.1:21147-23023 GCA_002348905.1 Ruminococcus flavefaciens
CTTATCGCTCACTTCACAGCTATCGCTGATGCTGTAAATATACCGATAATCCTTTACAATGTACCAAGCAGAACAGGCTGCGGATTTGACGTTGCTACAGTAAAGGAGCTTGCTAAGCACAAGAATATCGCTGCTATCAAGGAGGCAAGCGGAAATATCAGCTACGTTGCAAAGCTTATGGCTGAGTGCGGAGATAATATCGACGTATACAGCGGCAACGATGATATGGTAGTTCCTGTTATGTCTCTCGGCGGCAAGGGAGTTATCTCCGTTGCATCACACGTTATCCCGAAGCAGATGCACGATATGGTGCAGTACTGCCTTGATAACAACTTCGCAGAGGCTACAAAGCTCCAGCTGGAGTACCTTGATATAATCAACGACCTCTTTATAGAAGTAAATCCTATCCCTGTAAAGGAAGCAATGAATATGCTCGGCTGGAGCGCAGGTCCATGTCGTCTGCCGCTTTATGAAATGACCGATGAGCATAAGGATAAGCTCCGTGCTTCACTCACAAAGCATGGTCTTATAAAGTAAGGACACAAACCCTCTGACCATACGCAGAAACACAAAGATTTTATGTAAAGGAAGTGTAAAATCATGACAAATATTGCTATTTGCGGTGCTAACGGAAAAATGGGAAAGAACGTTTACGCTTGTATCGAAGACCGTGACGATTGTCAGGTCATAGCAGGTGTTGATGTATGCACAAAGCAGTACGCAGAATTCCCGATAGTAGCAGCTCCTGACAAGCTGCCGGTAAAGCCTGATGTTATCATCGACTTCTCAAATCCGGCTCTGCTCAACAATCTTCTCGGCTATTGCCTTTCAACAGGCACTCCGCTGGTTATCGGCTCAACAGGCTACAGCGACGAACAGATCGCACAGATCAAGAGCGCTGCTCAGCAGATACCGATATTCTTTACATTCAATATGTCACTGGGAATCAATCTTCTCGTTCAGCTTGCAAAGAAGGCTGCTGAGGTACTCGGCGACAGATT
Source organism: Ruminococcus flavefaciens (assembly GCA_002348905.1). Classification (GTDB taxonomy): domain Bacteria; phylum Bacillota; class Clostridia; order Oscillospirales; family Ruminococcaceae; genus Ruminococcus; species Ruminococcus flavefaciens_O. Next base: position 22,149 of record DEBW01000064.1, read on the forward strand.
CGATGTCGAGATAGTTGAGAAGCATCATAATCAGAAGATAGACGCTCCGAGCGGTACTGCTATCATGCTTGCAAACGCTATCAATGAAACTCTTGATAACTCAAAGCACTATGTTTACGACCGTCACTCACGCCGTCAGAAACACGCAAAGTCCGAGATAGGTATGCACGCTATCCGTGGAGGTACTATCGTAGGTGAGCATGATGTTATTTTTGCAGGAAATGACGAAGTTATAACACTTTCACATTCCGCAGCTTCAAAGGCTGTATTTGCTGAAGGTTCAGTAAAGGCTGCACTTTACTTAAAGGATCAGCCGGCTGGACTTTATGATATGCAGATGCTTATATAAGTATAAGCTGATAAGTTCACAGTTCGTTTTATTCGGAAACGTAAAAAGTTATGCGATGTTCCGCCTTCAATGGCGAAGACGGTTCAAATAAATATCAAAGGAGCAAACCAATGAGCAAAGTAAGAATTGGTATCGCCGGCTACGGCAACCTCGGCAAGGGCGTAGAACTTGCTATCAGACAGAATGATGATATGGAACTTGCAGGTATCTTTACCCGCCGTGATCCATCAACACTCAAGCCTCTTACAGCAGGCGTACCAGTATTCAGCATTAATGATATCCAGTCAAAGCAGAATGATATTGACGTTCTCATAATATGCGGAGGCAGTGCAACTGACCTTCCAAAGCAGACTCCTGAGCTTGCTAAGTACTTCAATGTTATCGACAGTTTCGATACACATAAGCGTATCCCTGAGCATTTTGCAAACGTTGACAAGGCTGCAAAGGAGAGCGGTCACCTTGCGTTCATCTCACTCGGCTGGGATCCAGGTCTTTTCTCACTCAACAGACTCTATGCTGAGAGCAT
>DEBW01000064.1:23166-23339 GCA_002348905.1 Ruminococcus flavefaciens
CGTGGCATACAGTACACTGTACCGATAGAGTCAGCTATGGAAGCTGTACGCAGCGGAAGCCAGCCAGAGCTTACAACCCGTGAGAAGCACCTCCGTGAGTGCTGGATAGTACCTGAGGAAGGCGCAGACCTCGCTAAGATCGAGAACGATATCAAGACAATGAAGAACTACTT
>DEBW01000014.1:0-286 GCA_002348905.1 Ruminococcus flavefaciens
ATCTTACAGGAGAAGAACAGGAATATTACATTCTTAAACATATAAACTCTGAGAAAAACATCTTCTATGTACCGACCAATAACGACACGGCTCTCAGCAAGATACACCCGATATGCTCAAAAGCTGAGGTCGATGAGCTTATCTCCCACATGAATTCCGAGGGGCTTATATGGATAGACAATGACATTAAGCGTAAGGAAGAATACAGCCGCATTATTAAAGATGCCGACAAGCACGAGATCATAAGGCTTATCAAAACGCTGTACCTTCGCCGTAAGGAGCTTGC
>DEBW01000014.1:370-3447 GCA_002348905.1 Ruminococcus flavefaciens
GATATCGACAAAAGCGAAGTTGTTGAATATATTGAAAAGCATATCGCATGAAATTTGTGAAAAAACACAATTTGAAAAATCACGGAAAATTTGATATAATTAGTACATAACGAGTAGCAATTCTGCGTAAGTCCAGTTATTGCTGCTCGTTTTATTATTTTATGGAGGTAGATCGTAATGAAAAGAATCAAAGAAGCGTGTATCTGCCAGACTCTTCATTTTATGCTCAAGGAAGATGTCGGTCACGACTATGCGGTAAGGGTAGTTCAGGAGGAGATCCAAAAATACAAGGAAAGCCTTGAAAAGAGCAAAACCAAGTACAAGATCCTTGAAGAAACCGAGCAGCCTGACGGCTCTGTTATCATCAAGATCAAGAAGCAGTACAGCACAGCTCCTGTCGGCTCTTATCTCGACTGATACAATTTCATATTATCAAAACAGCGTGTGGCGTAAGCATAAATCCAGCTTCCAGCCACACGCTGTATTTATTAGGAGGAAATCAAATGGAACAAACCGCAAATCAATTCTTAGGGCGTGAGCCTATCGGCAGACTGATGAAAAAGTACGCTGTGCCTTGTATCATTTCTTTGCTGGTGGGGGCGCTCTACAACATCGTTGACCAGATATTCATTGCCAACGCAAGCTACCTTGGCTCTTACGGAAACGCTGCAAATACGGTGGTGTTTCCGCTGACAGTCATAGCTCTTGCAATATCCGTTATGATCGGTGACGGCTGCTGTGCCTTCGTGAGTCTGAGTCTCGGAAAGGGCGAACAGGACAAGGCAAGGAAAAGCGTCGGCAGCTCCGTCCTTATGACAATCATGAGCAGCCTGTTACTTTGTGCTGTATACCTGATATTCAGCGACGGCATCATCGCAATGTTCGGCGGTACGGTCAATGAAGAAACATTCCGCCACTCAAAGGAATACTTCTTCTATATCTCGCTCGGTATCCCGTTCTATATGTTCGGTCAGGCTATGAACCCTGTTATCCGTGCGGACGGCAGTCCGAAGTTTGCCATGATCTCCACCCTTGCAGGTGCGGTATTGAATATGATACTTGATCCGATATTCATTTTTGTTTTCAGGTGGGGTATGATGGGAGCAGCAGTCGCAACTGTCATCGGACAGATCGTGACAGCGTTGCTTGCGATATGGTATCTCTGCAACATGAAGCTCGTCAGACCTGCAAAGGCTGATTTAAAGCCTAAAAGTGATATTATCCGCAAAACGCTGACGCTTGGACTTACCAGTTTTCTCTCACAGATCTCACTTGTAGCGGCTATGGCGGCTATCAATAATATGATACGCAAATATGGTGCTATGGACAATATTTTCGGGCAGGAGCAGTACGCACAGATACCTATGGCTGTGGTCGGCATCGTGATGAAGTTCTTCCAGATCGTTATTTCTATCGTAGTCGGTATGGCGGCAGGCTGTATCCACATTGTAGGCTTCAATATTGGCGCAGGGCATCGCCTGAGAGTGCGTGAGCTGTTCACAAAAATGCTGACAGCAGAAGCAAGTGTCGGTGCGGTCGCTCTTATCTTTGTGGAGATCTTCCCGAAACAGCTTATCGGCATATTCGGTGCAGCGAACGAAAGCAGCTACTATACCGATTTCGCTGTACACGCATTCCGCATTTATCTCTGCATGATGATATTCGCCTGCGTGAACAAGGCTTGCTTCATCTTCCTGCAAGCTATGGGGAAGGCGGTTGAATCTACTGCACTTTCGATGATACGGGAGATCGTGTTCGGAGTTGGCTTTGCAGTAATTCTGCCCCTTTTCTTCGGTCTGGACGGTGTGCTGTACTCCATGCCCGTGTCTGATATTCTGACATTTGCTGTTGCCATGTTCCTTATCATCAGGACATACAAGCAGCTCGGAGCGGATAAGAAAGAACAGCACATAGGTGAACTTGCATCTGTTAGTTCTCATTAAATCATTGCAGATACGAACAAAAATAATCAACAATCCACATATTCCCATGTGCTTAAAGGAAATTTGGTTCTTGGCTCTTGAAATCATCTATAATTTGAGGTATAATTGATAAGCTAATTAAATACTATGCAATGACACACGTAGTACGCTTGTACGTAAATCTGATCACGGAATGCAAATCTTGATCGATGTACAGCATACTGCGTGTTTTTGCATAATCAGGAGGATAAATATTATGCCAAGAACACAATTACAGAAAATGATGTATGCACTTATGACAGTTATCGTGACCGTTCACGCCTATGTATTTTATAGCCTGTACGTAGTTAACGGTTCGACACTTATGAGTGCAACAGGTGCAGACAGCGTGCTCGGAGCAGTCAACGCTATGGGCGGTGTTTATATGCTCGGAAGGAATCTGCCGATATGGGCTGTTGTCATTATTGAGTTTATACTTGCTTATACCCTTGAGATCACAGTGGGCAGCCCATTATCGTTCAAACTCGCCTGCAAGGTATTTAATCCGAGAGAAACACATCCTGTACTATTTGAGACTGCTATCATTTGTGCAACAGTTGGTATCATGTGTCCATCTATGAGTTTCCTTGCAGCTATACTCTACTATCCTTATTATGCAGGATTCAACGTTTTTACACTTCTTGCAAACTGGATAAAGCTAATCTGCTTTAATTTTCCATTTGCGTTCTTTCCTCAACTTTTCTTTATTCAGCCGCTTATCAGAACTGTATTTAGATTTGCTATGAGCAAGTTCGGTAGTAAAACAACTGAAACAAGCAAAGCTTCTGCATAAGAAACATATAATCATAGCAAATAGAGAACATTATAGCTGACTATTTTGACTATTGAAAAAACTGACACTATCATTGAAAATAGTATAGCTGTCCGCTTTTTAAAAAGAAGCCTGTAGGAAACAATTTTAAATGCATTTTTGCAAGCGTATATCCCATTATCAGGTAATACCCTATTGGAACTGAATATCTAAACAGCCTTCAGTAATTCTGAGGGCTGTTCTTTTTAGGGCGAATTGTTTTGGTTTGTCGTCAACCTTTATAAAAACAATGGTTGACAATTGAAATGCACAGTGCTATAATATTGAATGGAGGAAGTGATTGA
>DEBW01000145.1:0-183 GCA_002348905.1 Ruminococcus flavefaciens
AGTTTCTGCTATTCTCGGAGCAAGATTTCCTGTTCTCAGGTGAAGGGTAGTACCCTTTGTAGCGATACCGCCAAGCTTATCAAGCGGGAAAAGCTCCTCATATTCTCTGCCGTATCCGAACACTCCGGATGCAGGTATTATCGGGTTTTTGAAGTCTACACCGCAGACTTTTACAGAAAGATC
>DEBW01000145.1:293-10722 GCA_002348905.1 Ruminococcus flavefaciens
CATTACCAGAGCACCTCCTCAGCCTTGAACACAGGGCCGTCCTTACATACATGAGCAAAATATTCTTCATCATTGCGTACAGTACGGCAGGCACATCCGAGACAAGCTCCGATACCGCAAGCCATACGTTCTTCAAGTGATATTTCGCAGTAAATGTTCTTTTCCTTGCATATTGCAGCTATACCTTTGAGCATAGGCATAGGACCACAGGCATAAACTGCGTCTATACCGCCCTGTTCTGCAAGCTCAGTGAAAGGCTGTGTAACAAAGCCGTGTATACCGGCTGAACCGTCGTCGGTGCAAAGGATAGTTTCAGCTCCGGCTGACTTGAAATCGTCCTGGAGTATTGCAGCTGCTGAATTGCGGAAACCGCTTATAGCTACTGCCTTTTCGCCATATATCTTCGCAAGCGGCAGCATAGGAGGAGTTCCGATACCTCCGCCGATGAGAACGACTTTTTTGAAGCTTTCGTTTACAGTGAAGCCGTGTCCGAGAGGAGCAAGCATATCAATGAGGTCGCCTTCATTGAGCTTTGCTATCTCAGCGGTACCCTCGCCTCTTATCTCGAAAACTATGCGGAGAGTACCTTTCTCCTTGTCAATGCCGCAGATAGATATAGGTCTGCGGAGTGTAAAGCCGTTGGCTCTTATATGTACGAACTGTCCCGGAGCAGCCGCTTCAGCGACCTCCGGACAGGCTATCGTGAAACTGTATATCTCACGGGCTATAGCCTTTTTTTCTTTTATGATATATTGACCTTGTGTGTATTTCATAATTGCTCCTTTATCAATATTCCTTTTTCTGACCGCAGCTCTTGCACTTGTTGAACATACCGAACTTACCGCCGCAGTTAGTACAGAGTCCCTGTGAGCGCAGGTAAGTGAACAGGGATTTATGGCGGAAGACCTCTGCCGCATTAAAGGTCTGCTGTTTCAGGAAGATACGTCCTACGCCGTTGCCCTTGCCGTTTTTCTTTACCCAGAAAGACGGGTTTGTATATTCATTTTCAGGTTCCCATGTAGTATTGCTGCTCTCGAAAACGATTTCTTCGAGTCCGCAGCACATAGCGTTATACATTATCTGCTCAACGCTTGCAGGGATAGTAATAGTTTTGAGAGAATCGCATCCGTTGAAAGTCTTGTAATTGATCTTCTGCAAGCCGGAAGGAAGATGGACTGTTGAAAGAGAGGTACAGTTCTCGAAAGCCGAATCGGCGATCTCAGTAACAGTATCAGGGATGATGACAGTTCTTACCTCTTTGTTGTCCTTGAAAGCGCCGGATGCAATTTTTGTTATATTCTCCGGTATCTCTACATCTTCCGAGTTGCCTTCATACTTATAAAGTACATCTCCTTCTCGTCTGAAAACAGAACCGACGAGCCTCGGAGCAGGCTTTTCTTTCACTACAGGCTTAGGGTTAAGGACTTCATCCATAATAATTTTGTGACCGCAGTGACCGCAATACCATGTTTCCATGTCCTTGTCAGCCATAAGAAGAGCTTTACACGCCGGACAAACGACCTGTGTAAAGTCCTTAATGTCAATATAATCCTTGAATTTCATTGCGACCTCCTGAAAAATAGTAAAAAACGTATTGCTTTATAGGCAAAAAGCCAGTGTCAGCTATAATATGATAATATTATAGCACACTTCTTAACCAAATGCAATATCTGACAAAAAGAATTATCAAAAAGTTTACGGATTCTATATTTTGTACAAATAAATTATTATTAAAAAAATATGGGAACGACGTAATATCATTCCCATAAACTGTATTATTTTATAATAGGTTCAGACCAGTATTCCTGATTGTAGATATCAGTAAAACGGTACATCAGTCTTACTTCTCCGTCGCCTACATTTGTATTGCTTATCTTCATGTCTTTTGAATATGTCAGCGTATCGCCGAGATAGTAGCTGTCGCTGTATTCGCCGTCGTAGCTGTAATAATCGCATATAAAGTCGATCTTGTCACCGTCGTTGAGCTCGGTAAGGTTCTTTGGGACGGTATCAGTCTCACCGTTTACATATTCAGTTGAAGCTCCGGCGATATAGCCGTCGGGATCTTCGCTGTCAAATATAAGTATGAGCTCTACTCTTTCGCCGTTGAGATATGCCGGTACATAGCCTGTTATAGTATAATCATTGCCGTTTTGTACAGTATCGGTATGGTAATAAGCTACGGTATGACCGTCTATAGCAAGCCAGTTCTTTGAAGTGTCTGCAATGAGGTTATCCTCAGCATCAAAAGAAAAAACGTTATCAAGTCCGAGGTCAATGTAGCCTTCGCCGTCATCATAGAACATATTAAGGTCAAGCTTATGTACCAGTTTCTGCTGAGCTTCCGGAAGTTTCATCTTGTATTCATTGCCGGTATGCTGCCATACAAGATTATTCACATCGAAATATGTTACAGAAAGGTAGTCGGCTGCATCGTCAGTAGAAATACTTGTCTCGTTCATGTAAGCGGTATTGTTCCTGTCAAGACCATCAACTTTCACTGAACGTCCGCTGAGGAACGAACCAAGAAGTGAACCTATAACATCAACATTGCCGGATGAACCGGTAGAACCGCAGCCCTCAAGGCTGAAAAGTGAACCAAGCGGAGAACCTGTACCGCCGGAAGCTATCTGACCGCTTGTTTCAAGCTTTGCAAACTGTCGGATACACTTTGAATATGAGTCGCTCATGCCTATAACAGAATATGTGGAGCAGGCACTGTCAACGAAAGAGGTACGCTTGTACGGGAAATATATTGATACTCCGTGAGCATTGCTCATATTTTTAGAAGTACGATTATACTTTACAGCGCTTTTTATAGCGGTCGAAAGTTCCTTTCCTTCCTGATTTGACATATTTTCAGCAAAGTCAACGAGGTCTATCTGATCTATCTTTGACTTCTGAGCAAACTCTCTTGAACCGTATCTTGCATCGGAAACCGTCTGATACTGCTTATCTATTATAAGCTTGCTCACGCTCTCAGCAAATTTATTGAGCTTAGACGCAACTGTATTTGAGAATTCAGCAAGGTCAATAACTGAAAGAGTAGTTTTCTGCCCACGGCATTTCACTGCACAGGCTGAAACAAAATCATCAACGATATTTCTGCCTATCTCTACAGTCGGCATGGAAGTATCACTTCCAAGTTTGGTCAGCCAGTCAGTATAGTACCAGCCGATACCCGGCTCAGTTTCTTCGGAAGCAATAAGATAATCTGCGTAATCGTTCAGCATGAGCGCAGTTTCAGCAGTAGCCATAAGGCAGGCATCAAAGCCCACGAAATCAAATTTTACACCGCCGTTTTTGAGTGCCTTGCTGATCTCTGCAAGATCCATAGAGTCATTGCCTTTTTTCTCATCAAATCCGTAACCGCTTACAGAACCGCCACCGTGATCCCAAAGGATAAGCTCGTTACGGTTTGCAGGGAAGTTCTCAGAACAGTACTTTATAAATCCTGACAGATTATTCGGATCTGTCATCGGCTTGTTACCATTGTCGGCAACAAGCTGTTTAAGTCTGCCGTCTTTTACCTGATATATCTGATTTACTGAATTGCTGATACCATTTGTTGCCCATTTTTTACAGCCGCCGGTATACACTATTACATTAACGTTGTCACCGTACTTTGCCGAAGCTATCTCAGCCAGGTCTGACGAAGCCATTCCGTGCTTTGATTCAAGGTCAGTTCCACACATATATATCATCAATGTGACTTTGTCCTTGCCGTTGCCGAGTATATTTGTATACTTTTCTCTTGAACCCTCTGCGACCAGCTGGTCAGCTTCAACTGCATCATCTGCAAAGAAATCATCTGTACCCATATCTTCATTCAGTGAAGAATAGCCTGACGGAACATTGCACTGGCTTCCTGTCAGCAAAGTACCTACAAGGTCACCAACACTGTCTGAACCGCTGTCAACTCCGCCAAAAAGCTTCGGAAGCACAAAAAGAGATAAAAGAAGTGCAAGCAGACCTCCTCCGCCTCCGGCTGCTGCACGTTTCATATTTCTGCCCGAAGGCTTTGAACCTGTTTTTCCAGTACCGACAGGCCCTGTACTCAGTCCGCTGCCACGTTTGTTTGCGCCAGTACCGCCGGAAGTGACGTTTTTCCGGCGGGAAGCTGGTTTATTATGATTAGTGTCCATTTTTGACCTCCTGTAAATAACTGTGGGCAATATCGCTCCTCTAAATGATATATAGCTATAATAAGCAGAAAAACATATATTTTACGAATTACATTATACATGATACATTCATATTTGTCAAGGACGGCAGATTTTCTGAAATATTATCAAAATACATTGATTTGCCGGTTGTTTTATGTTATAATGTATGTATCTTTATATCCAAGGAGGAATACTTATGGTAAATGTCAATGGAAGATGGGCTCTTATCACCGGAGCAAGCCGTGGTTTAGGCTATCTTTCAGCAAAATTCATGGCTGCACAGGGCTGTAATCTCATTCTTCACAGCCGTGATGCCAAACACTGTGACAAAATACTCGGCGAGGTCAGGGAAATGGGCATTGAAGCCTATACAGTTTCTGCTGAGCTTTCCGATCCCGATTCTATCCAGAAAATGCTTGAAACTATTGACGCAAAAGGCACAAAAGTTGACATAATCATTAACAATGCCGGACTCCAGATAGCTTACAGAGTAGATTACCTTGATACTCCTGTATCTGACTATGACATAAGTTTCAGAATAAACACCATAGCTCCTATGCTTATATGCTATCATTTCCTTCCTAAAATGCAGGAAAACGGCTTCGGCAGAATTGTAAATGTTACCAGCGGTATTGACCTCGAACCGGAGCAGGCTGGTTATTCAGCTGCAAAAGCTGCTCTCAACAAGGTAACGCACGACCTCGGCTCAAAATATAACGGAACGGATGTTATACTCAGCCTCAGTGATCCAGGCTGGTGCAGGACTGACCTCGGCGGTCCTAAAGCTCCTAACAGTCCGGAAAGCGCTCTCCCAGGCATACTTATTGGTGCATTCGTAGATGACAGAAAATCAGGCAGACTTTTCTCTGCACAGGAATTTGCCGGACTTACTCTTGAAGAAGCTGTTGTCAAAGCTCAGATGCAGGACAGCGATTATTAATATCTCATATATATTTTTCAAGGACGCTCATGCGTCCTTTTATTTTTATCATTTCAATTAACTAATTAACAGATATTATTCATAATTTGCATAAAAATTAGTATATTTGTTTAATAATGATGTGTATAATATTATATAAAGAACACTTATTTTATCAAGTAATATTTCATGATATTTTAAGTGTAATTTGCTTGTAGCTGTAATAAAAGATTTTTGTCTTATAAGGGATTATTACAGCTTCAGGCTATTTTAAGAATAGAGGTGAAGGCAAACATGAACACGAATGATACTATCAATGCAGCCATTTCCGTCGCAGCAAGGATCATGGAATCAAATTCATTCGTCACTGCCGAAGACACTGTCTGTGCGCTGAGAACACGGTACGGCAATATCTTCACCGGTTCAAGCTGTTCAGGCAGAAACGCTCCTGGTGTTATGGGCGGACACGCTGAGATCGAAGCTGTTCAGGCTATGCTTGCATCAAGAGAAACCATTGTTGATGAACTGGTACTTATAAGTATCCAGTCTGGCATACAGATACTTCCTTGCAATAACTGTGCAGGATATATCATGTCACTTCATCAGGAAAATGCAAATTGCAGAGTTCTTATGCCGGACAGGGCAATTCGGCTTATTGATGTCGGCAGATTTGCATTCGGCGGTGTAATACCCGATCCTACGGCTTTTCAGGGTAACGGAAACTTTATGTACAACGGAGGGATGCCTTCCGGAAATGAGTACAGAGCTCCGCAGCCGTATTTTGACAATAATAATACAGCATCAATTGATACCGGTCACGCAAGCGGCGACCTTCTGAAAAACAGAGTCAGTGACCTTTTAAAAGTCACCGATGATGACGACGAAGAGGAAGAACAGAAAAAATCAAAGCCTGCTAAGAAAAAACTCTTCGGATTATTCTGATATCAAACTTGAAAGGATGTAATACAGATGAAAGAACATAAGCGAATATCAACACTTAATCTTATTCTCATAATACAGCTTGTAATTATGATAATACTTTCGACAGTGATAACCAAAACTATCAGTAAGACTACAAAGCAGAATTCTATTGAACATATGCAGACGATCACTGATGAACGTGCAAAAATTATTTTAAACTATGTACACAACGCAGAAAATACTCTTACTTATTATAGTAAGGCTGAACAGGTAGTCAATCTTCTCAGTGATCCTTCAAATCAGGAATATATCAAAAAAGCGCAGGCATTTACTGAGGATTATTCTAATTCTGTAGAAAATATTGAAGGTCTTTGGATCGGCGAATGGAATACTCACTGTATCGCTCATACAAATCCGGGAACTGTAGGTATCACCACCAGAAAAGATCCTACCTCTCTCAAACAACTTCAGGATGCAATGCTTGAAGCCGGCGACAAAGTATATAATACCGGTATCATCATCTCTCCTGCTTCAGGAGCTCAAATCGTGTCAATGTACAAGGCTGTTTATGATGAGAACGGCGAGCCAATGGGCTTTGTAGGTCTTGGTATATACACAAACCGACTCGTAGAGAACCTCGACTCCCTCTCGATCAAAGGTTTTGAGCACTCTACATACAGCATGATAAATGTTTCAAACAGTAAATATATCTTCAACAACAATCTCGAACTCATTGATTCTGTCGTTGACCACAAGAGCCTTGAAAAGATATGCAAACAGTACAAGGGCGCTGTCAATTCCGATAACGGTTACTTCTACTATGAAAATAAAGGAACGAACTATATATCAATCTATAACTACATTCCTGAATACGGCTGGATCCTCATGATCGACGATACCAAAAAGGAAGTATTCACTCTTACTAACGTAATGAGATTATATATGCTCATATTTGCTATCGTTATCATAGGACTTATGATAGTATTCTATTTCTTTAACAAACGTCAGGAGCAGACAAACAAGAAACTTGCTGCTTCTATCGTAAAGAACAACAAGACAAAGGATTCACTCTACACAGCAATGTTCAGAGATGTTCTTACAGATGTCAATAACCGTGTATCCTTCTCAATGGATATCGACGAGATGAAGCCTTCAAAGGATAAGCCATACTACTTTGTAATGTATAATATTGCCGATTTCAGTATCGTTAACTCTCAGTACGGAAATGATACCGGCGACTGGCTGCTCGTAAGAACTGTTGATATTCTCAAACAGGTATTCAAGGGAAGCAAAATTTACCGTACCGGTTCAGATGAATTTATAGTCGCTATACAAGCTGATACACCTGACAATAAGATGATAATGAACAACGTTAACGATGCTTTCCAGCGTCTCAGCGCTAAACATAATACTCCTGTCGGCAAGCTCTCATTCAAATTCCGTGCATCTGTCGTCAAGAAGAGCAACAATATCAACTCTTCAGTTATCACTGTTCTGAAGGACATGGTAAACAAATTCAACGGCAGCATCGGTCTTACAGATATGAACACCTGATAATAACAAATGCCTCCTGCGTAACTACAGGAGGCATTTTATTCGTTGATTACTTCTTCTTGGATGAAGGTCTTCTCTTTTTTCCATTCTTGCCGTCAACCTTTGGAACAGCGTATATCGGCTTTATCGGCTTTTCGTTGTTCTTGAAGATGACATAAGAGTAGATGCATATAAGAATATAGATAATAGAAAGCACTACAGAAATAAGTATCGCTTTCTTGAACCACTCCGACTTAGGGAACATTTTTATTGCATAGAGATTGTACTTTGATACTGAACGTTCAACATCTGATACAGCAATAAGGTCAACTGTTTCGAGCTGTTCTCCGGAATACTCCAATGTAACAGAACCGAGAATATCTCCTTTTTTTACAGGAGCTTTCAGAGTATTGGCGTACCACGTTATATTGTCACGGCTTATGAGAGATATGTCAACTTCATCATTCCAGAGAAGGTCAACCTCTCTGCTTGGTTTTGCAAGCACATAGTTGTTGCCGTCTGCCAGCTCTACTGGAAGTTCACCAAGTTCAGCCGTATCCGGAAGCACTATCTGATATGAGAAGTGCTTGAACGCCCAGTTCAAAAGCGTAGACGCATCGTCGAGGTGATAGAATGTTGTTTCACCGTTTGCATCGTTCAGCGGCGACTTCATACAGATCGCAAGGTAGTTGTTGCCGTCTTTTCCGGCTGTTGTAACAATATTGCGTCCGCCTTTTTCAAGGTTGCCGGTCTTGATGCCGTGACATCCCGGATAATAGTACTTTCCGTCCTTTTCCATCATTGTGTTTGAGTGTACCCATATCCATGAGTCTCTGTCGGGATGACGGTCAAGGTTAGGTACTGTCGGAGAGTAGGTATAGGTCGAAGATATCGTCTCGAAATGCGGCACTTTAAGGGCATACTGCGTAAGTATCGCCATATCTCTTGCTGTTGTATACTGCTCTGCGTCATACATACCGGTCGGATTGGTGAATTTTGTATTTTTCATGCCTATCTCAGCGGCTTTATCATTCATCTTGTCAACGAAAGCTGAAATACTGCCTTCACCGATATTATAAGCTATGGTGGACGATGCTTCAATGGATGATGTAAGCATCATGGCATACAGCAGGTCTGTATATGTCAGGACATCTTCGTTCTCGATATGTGCAAAGCGCAGATCATCAGGGTAATCCGTAACATAGAGGTCGGAGTAAACAGATTCGTCTACAGTTACTTCCTGTTCTAAGTTTTCACATTCTTCAAGGCAGATAACAGCGGTCATGATGTTTACCAGCGGACCGGGAAGCTGTTTTGTATCAGCATTTTTTTCATAAACTACAGTATCACAATCAAGATTCACAAGTATAGCAGATTCGCTGTTTATAGTGTTTTTCATCGTGAAATTTATTGCATTTGCGGTGGTCAGATTTAAAAAAGGCAGAACTGTTGCTGCCGCTGCAAGGGCAGCCATTATTTTTTTCTTCATTTAAGCACCTTTCCTTCAGAATAATTATCAGCAATAACCATTATAACACATATTTTCAATAAATAAAAGAGGTTTTGAAAATTTTTCAAAATTATTCTTAAACACTTCCTTATTATTTCTTGACAAAGCATCGTCTGTATGTTATAATTAAATAAAATATGCTATAGTATATCCACTGCAATGAGTATCGCTGTTTTCTGTATATTTTATTCAAAGAATGAGTAATTATTCACGAAAATATTGATATCAAAATAAATAACGACCGTTGCTATGTGTGAATAAGCGACGGCTTTTTTGTTTGGGAAAGGTTGATTTGTTATGAGGTGCATTAGATGAATATAGTTGTTAAACCCTCTCTTCTGAAAGGCAGCCTTGATATCCCTGCCTCTAAAAGCTGCGCTCACCGTGTACTTATCTGTGCTGCGCTCTCTGACGGAGTTTCACATATTTCCGGCATTTCTTTTTCTAAGGACATCGAAGCTACCATTAACGCAATGACTGCTCTTGGTGCTTCCTTCACTGTTGACGGCAGTAATGTGACTGTTACCGGTATTAACAGCAATATCAGCGGACAAGCTGATATCGACTGCTGTGAAAGTGGTTCAACTCTTCGCTTTGTACTGCCTGTTGCGGCTGCTCTCGGTGCAGCCTCCGTTTTTCACGGCAGAGGAAGACTTCCGGAACGTCCTGTCGATATTTTTATCCGTGAATTTGACAGGCATGGAGTAAAGTTTGTAAGCAAAACAATGCCGTATGTGCTCTCCGGAAAGCTTTCAGGCGGAAAATACGAGATAGAAGGTAATGTATCATCTCAGTTCTGTACCGGACTTCTCTTTGCGCTTCCGCTGCTTGATGAGGACTCAGAGATAATACTCACTTCACACCTTGAATCCCGTCCGTATGTTGATATAACCATAGATATCCTGAAACGTTTTGGTATATCTGTGGAGGAAACTCAGGACAGCTTCTTTATCAAAGGCGGTCAGAAGTACACCGCTCACGATGAAAAGGTCGAGGGAGACTATTCTCAGGCTGCTTTCTTCTACGTCGCAAACGCTCTTGGCTCTGATGTCGATATACGCAACCTCAACACGGACAGTGTTCAGGGAGACAAGCGCATAACTGACATTATTTCCGAAGCTGCCGTGAACGGAGAAATAAAAGGTTTTTCAGCAGACTGCTCGGATATTCCTGACCTTGTTCCGATATTGTCAGTTCTCGGTGCTTACGGCAGTGAACACTCAGTCATATACAACGCTGAACGTCTTCGCATAAAGGAAAGCGACCGTCTTGCTGCCTGTGCAGATATGCTCAACAGTCTCGGCGGAAACGTCACTGTTACTGACGACGGTCTTATCATCGAACCGACTGGTGGTCTCCACGGCGGAAAGGTAAGCAGCT
>DEBW01000145.1:10791-15080 GCA_002348905.1 Ruminococcus flavefaciens
TCTGTTGCTGCACTAAAAGCATCCGGTGAAGTAACGATCGAAGGAGCAGAAGCTGTAGAAAAATCGTACCCTGACTTTTTCAGCGACTATACACATCTTGGAGGTAATGCTAATGTCATCAATATGGAATAACCGCATATCAATTTCCTTTTTTGGTGAAGCTAATGATCCTTATGTCGGCGTTACCATTGATAACCTCCCAGCCGGTGAATATATCGACTCCGAAGAAATAAGAAGATATATGGACAGGCGCACTCCTAAGTCATGCTGGGATGAGTATACAAAACGCACTCCTCTCCCCCGCATAATGTCAGGTGTTGTCAACGACCGTACTTCAGGCGGCCCTCTCTGCGCTTTTATTCAGAACAATGATAAAAAGCCGGAAAACAGTGATCCCTGCCTTTCAAGGCTCGCTCAGCCCGGACACGCTGACTATACCGGTGCTCTGCGCTATAAAGGCTATAACGATGTGGCAGGCAAAAGCACTTATTCTGAACGCCTTACAGCTCCGCTGTGCTTTGCCGGCGCTGTATGTGCTCAGATACTGGAACGCCGTGGCATATTTACCGGTGCTCATGTCGCTCAGATACATAACATCAAGGACAATCCATATGACAGAGTAAAGCTTGACCGTGACGCTGTACTAAGCGTGAGATACAAGGATTTCCCTGTAATTAACGACAGAAAAGGCTGGCTCATGCTTGAGGATATGGCTAAGGCGAAGGAAGCCGGTGAGTCTCTCGGAGGCATAATCGAATGTGCGGCTGTAAATGTTCCAGCTGGAGTCGGTTCACCTGTTTTTGACGGTCTTGAAAACAATATCGCTCAGCTCATTTTTGGCATCCCCGCTGTAAAAGGTCTCGAATTCGGCGCAGGATTCGGTACTGCAAAAATGGTTGGAAGCCAGAACAAGGATGATTTTTACGTTGACGAGCATGGTCATGTGCTTACACGTACAAATAATCACGGCGGTATTCTCGGCGGTATATCTTCAGGTATGCCGATAACTCTCAATGTTGCTTTCAAACCGCTTCATAATGAGGGTATAAACGGCTTCGGCGATACCTGTATCGTCCCCCGTGCAGTTCCGTGTGTTGAAGCTGCTGTCAATATTGCTCTGCTCTCAAATATGCTCGACTATCCCAACTTCTGTTGAGGTGATTTATTATGCAGGACGATAATATTTTAAAAATGGCGGAAATGGCTGACACTGAGATAAAAGACGTTCCTACGCTAAATATACTCATTTGCTATCTTTTATACAAGATAAACAGACCTGTCGGCAAGGAACACCTTTATGACATCATGATAAATACCGGTGTTGTAAACTACTTCTATTTTCAGGATTCTATAGACTATCTTCTGAAAAATGAGCTTATCTGCGAACTGAAAGACGAAGACGGTCTTGATTGTTATGCACTTTTGTCCAAGGGTGGTGCCTGTGCAAAAGAGCTGAAAAAATACGCTCCGAAATCATACCGTGATAAACTTGTTAACGCTGCGCTCCGCTATTTCGCACGTTTGAAGTTCGAGCAGGAAATAAAGATAGAGTATATCCCTCTTGAAAAAGGATGCTATACTCATGTGCGCTGCCTCGACAAAAACAACGACCTTATGGATCTGAAGCTGTATGCTCCGGATATGGGACAGGCAAAGCTTATCGGTGAGAAAATAATGCTTAATCCAGCCGGTTTCTACAGTAAGGTCATTGAACTCGCTCTTTCAAACGAGGAGGTTTCGTATGACCTGTCAGATAATTAGTGCTTTTAATACAGCTCCTGTCCCTGAATGGCTCGCTATACTGATATTTGTGGCTATTTTCATTGCAGTTTCTGTTGTTTCCGGCTATTTCGCATACAAATACCGGATCGGCAAAAACCAAGACTCAGATGAAACAAAAAATGATACTGATATCAGCGGCTGATACCGGAGGTATAGTATGGACAATGATATTTATCTGTATGAAAACAGCAAATACATCGGTTTCGTAACTATTGATACATTTGAAGAATATTTTCATAATTACTACAAGGATGCATTGAAAACCGCTGAAAATGAAAGCTGGGACATGGTCATTCTCTACGCTATCGTAGAATATGACGCTCCTTTCAGCACCATTTATTCAGCCGATTTTATGAATCTTGTCATACCAAATTACAGATATGTTGAGCTTGTATCAAAACTTTCTGATGAGTGCAGGCTCTTCTTTTTAAGAGGAAGAAGGGAAATTTTTGATGACTACAGGTAAGCTTGCCGCTGTTGTCATGTCTGTTTCGATGTTGTCAGGAGTGTTCTGTACAGCAGGAACAAGAACTTTAGCTGCTGAAAAGTCTCAGCATACCGTAACCGTAAAAGACTTTGACGGAAATGTGCTTGATAAAATAACTGTTGATGACGGTACGAAACTCGATCTGAGCGGAGTTGATACTTCATCCCTTGAAAAGCATCTGGATATCTACACTCAGATAGGTTTTTCCTCCTGGAGCAGCTATCCCGACAAAATAACAAGTGATATCACGGTTTATGCGCTCTACACCAAAAGAGCTATTTCCCTTGACGCTGTCCCGACAAAGGTGCGTTATTACTCTGATAACGGAAATGTCGACCTAAGTGGACTGAAAGTCTCTATCACTTCGTATACCCAGCGTCCTGAAAAAGACAGCAGCGGTAAGTTCAAAGTCGATGAGGAACGTCTGAACATCGAATCAAAGTGTACCGTTTCGCCTTCTGACCTTAAAACTGCTTTTGCGGACGGAAATAAGGCTTCTGTGAAGGTATACCCTATAGACAGCTCCAAGCCTATTGCTGTCTACGATATATACCACTATCCGAATCACGGTGATTCAAATCTTGACGGTAATGTTGACGCTTCCGATGCTTCAGCTATACTTTCTTTCTATTCCCTTGCGTCTACCGGACGTACTCCCGAATACAAAGAAGGTCAGAAAAGCCGCTGCGATGTAGACCATAATGACAATGTTGACGCAAATGATGCTTCTCTTGTACTGGTGTATTACTCGGCTGCTTCTACCGGTAAATCTCCTTCATGGGATGATATGCTTGCCGGAAAATAATATTTCCATAATTTTTGATTTTTCTATTGCAAATTGTAAATAAATATTGTATAATATATTGTATAATGCATTTTTAGGATGTATCACTTGTTTTTTTGTGATGCTCCTTCAAATAAATTTAAGGAGAATGATAACTATGTATAACGATCTTATGGATTCTATCGGATTTGTTTCCAATTATGATCCTGCTGTCGGCGAAGCTATGGGTAAAGAACTTGCTCGTCAGCAGAGAAACCTCGAACTTATCGCAAGTGAGAACATCGTTTCCCCTGCTGTTATGGCTGCTATGGGTTCTGTACTCACAAACAAGTACGCTGAAGGCTATCCGGGCAAGAGATACTACGGCGGATGTCAGTGCGTTGACGAAGTAGAGAAAATCGCTATCGAGAGAGCTTGCAAGCTTTTCGGCGCTAAGTACGCTAACGTACAGCCACACTCCGGTGCTCAGGCTAACACAGCTGTTTACTTTGCACTTCTCCAGCCTGGCGATACTGTTCTCGGTATGAGCCTTGCTGACGGCGGTCACCTTACTCACGGTTCACCTGTAAATATTTCCGGTAAATTCTTCAACTTCGTTTCTTACGGTCTTGATGACGAGACTGAGACTATCAACTACGATGAACTTTACAAGCTCGCTAACAAGACTAAGCCACGTCTTATCGTTGCTGGTGCTTCTGCTTATCCTCGTGCTATCGACTTCAAGCGTCTCTCTGAGATCGCAAGAGCTGTCGGTGCTCTCCTCATGGTAGATATGGCTCATATCGCTGGTCTTGTTGCAGCAGGCTGCCACGAATCACCTGTTCCATATGCTGACATTACTACAACAACTACACATAAGACTCTCCGTGGACCAAGAGGCGGTCTTATCCTTACAAACAACGAGTTCCTCGCTAAGAAGATTAACTCCGCTATATTCCCAGGCACACAGGGCGGTCCTCTTATGCACACTATCGCTGCTAAGGCTGTATGCTTCGGCGAGGCTCTCAAGCCAGAGTTCAAGGACTATCAGCAGAGAATAGTTGCTAACGCTAAGGCACTTGCTGACGGTCTCCTCAAGAGAGGTTTCAACCTCGTTTCTGGCGGTACTGACAATCACCTCATGCTCGTTGATCTCCGTCCTTTCAACATCACTGGTAAGGAGCTTGAGCGCAGACTTGATGAAGTATATATCACTGTTAACAAGAACGCTATCCACAATGACCCTGAGAAGCCTTT
>DEBW01000145.1:15183-16091 GCA_002348905.1 Ruminococcus flavefaciens
GACGAGATCCGTGCAGGCGTAAACGCTATTTGCGAGAAGTTCCCACTCTACAAGTAAGAACCTTTTTTCAGTGACGGACAAGCTGTCCGTCACTGTTTTTATCAGGAGAGTATTTCAAAAATTAATTGAAAAGCTGCAATTAAAAATCATGGAGGATATAATGATAAGAGAAATTGAAAAAGAAGATTTTTCTGAATGTGCTGAAGTTATAAGGGATAGTTTTATGACTGTAGCTGAAACATTTGGATTTACCGTTGAAAATGCCCCCGGATTCGTGGCTTTTGCTACTAATGAAGCAAAGCTGATACAATGGAAAGACGAACAGCATCGCCTGATATATGGTTATTATAAAGATGAAAAACTTATTGGATGCTATAATTTACTTGTTAATGGGGACGAATGTGAACTCGGCAGCCTTTGTGTGCTTCCGGAACACAGACATTCCGGTATAGGCGCTGTTCTTATAGATGATGCGATAGAAAAGGCTAAAAGCATTAACTGTAATATTATGAAATTAAGCATCGTAGAAGAAAATACTATTCTCAGAAAATGGTACGAAACTAACGGCTTTGTTCATACCGGCACAAAAAAGTTTGATTTCTTCCCTTTTACCTGCGGTTATATGGAGAAAGAAATCTGATTATGATGATAGAATACATTCACGAACCTACCGACCTCCAGTGCGGTCAGGCGGTGCTTGCTATGGTACTCGGCACTACTCCGGAATACATATGCGAGCTTCTCGATAACGACAGGGAAACTACTCTGCGTGAAATGAAAGATACTCTCAGAAACGCAGGATTCAAGGTGTCCGACCAGCGTATAAAGGTAAGCGATAAAAGTCAGCTTCCGCCTTTGTGTATGCTCAGCCTTGAAACTCCGAGATGCTGGCACTGGTCGCTTTACTG
>DEBW01000145.1:16176-20841 GCA_002348905.1 Ruminococcus flavefaciens
CGCCGGTACTACTGGGAAATTTCCATGAAGGGAGAAAAATGATATGTCTGCACCTTTAGCCGACAAGATACGCCCGAAGTCTCTCGCTGACGTTGTTGGTCAGGAGCATATTCTCGCTGAGGGTAAACCTCTGAGAAAAATAATCGAGAGCGGTACTGTCCCGAATATGATATTCTACGGACCGTCAGGCGTAGGTAAGACCACTGTTGCCCGTATAATAGCCGAAAACTGCGGTATGTCGCTGTACAGGCTAAACGGCACCAACGCTTCTGTTTCTGATATAAAGGACATTGTTGCTGAGATCGGCACATTCGGCGCAGTCAATGGTATTCTCCTTTACCTTGACGAGATACAGTACCTCAACAAGAAACAGCAGCAGTCTTTGCTTGAATACATCGAAAACGGAGATATTACCCTTATCGCCTCCACGACTGAGAATCCGTATTTTGCAATATTCAATGCTGTCATAAGCCGAAGCACTGTGTTTGAGTTCAAGCCTGTGACCGCTGACCAGCTTGAACCGGCTATCCGCAGAGCTTTCAACATAATGTCAGAGGAAAAAGGCAAGGATATCGTAGTATCTGACGATATCATTAAAAAAATCGCTTACAGCTGCGGCGGAGATGTCCGCAAGGCTATGAATACGGCTGAACTTGCGGTATTATGCGGTGAAGGCACCGAAAATTCCATAGCTGTTACCGAGGATTCTCTCGAAATTCTTGCACAGCGAAGCAATATGCGCTATGACCGTGACGGCGACCAGCATTATGACATACTCTCAGCTTTTCATAAGTCTGTCCGTGGCTCTGACGAAAATGCAGCTCTTCATTACGCTGCACGGCTTATCGAAGCCGGAGATATACTTCCGCTTTGCAGACGTATGCTTTGCATAGCAAGCGAGGATGTCGGTCTGGCTTACCCTATGGCTGTACCGATAATCAAAGCCTGCGTAGATTCGGCATTACAGTTAGGACTTCCTGAGGCTCGTCTGCCGATAGCTGAGGCGGCGATACTTCTTGCTACAGCGCCGAAATCGAACAGTGCATACGCCGCTATAAATGCTGCTATTGAAGATGTCAGAAACTGCGATGCACTTGATTTTCCTCGTCATTTGCAGAATAAGCATTTTGACGGCAATGGAGCTGATATCGTAGGACAGCATTATCTCTATCCGCACGATTACCCGAATCACTATGTACGTCAGCAGTATCTCCCTGATGCGCTGAAAGATCGTATTTACTACGAATTCGGACAAAACAAGACTGAGCAGGCGGCTTTACAGTACCGCAAAAAAATACTCGGCGAAACAAAATAACAACAAAAAGCCCCGGTAGACCTCCGAGGCTCTTTTCATATTCAATTGTCAGTTTTTAAGCGACTTTCATCACTTAGCTAAATTACCTGTGGGACTCACCCTTTCGGTTTAGATTTTGAACATATACCTGAAATCTTTCATCGTACCACATTCTTTCAAGTAATTAAGCAATATCTTCAGTTAGTCTCCATTGGACTTTACCTCCGGTATAATTTCAGCTGTTACCATGACCAGCATTGTTTTAATTACTGTATGCAGTATAATTATCTTCTCATTGGAATCTACCTTTTTCGTATAAGATTTTTGCCATATATCTAAAGACTCAACGTCTTAATCTCAGGAAAACCTGTAGTATTGAGCTTAGACATGAAGCCGTGATTTCCAGCAAAACGTTCGCATCGTAACCAGATCATATGATTTGTAGCTTCTATACTATGGAACAAGTCTTACGTGACCTATATTCCCACTTTAAGCGATCCGGTTATTCAGCAAGCCCGCCGGCTTCATACTTTGGTTCTAAAGTTCCTTCCATTGGACTCACTCTCCTTTCCGCTTTTATTAATTTACATTGAGGATTACCCTCAGACCAAGTAAATTTAGCTTTTGAAGTAACTCTTCCTTTACTCCTCTTCCTTGATTATATATTACCACAAGTATTGGTAAAAGTCAATAGTATTTTATCAAGTTTTGAAAAAAATAGGTTAAAATCGTCATATAATACAAAGTTAAACATTCTATCAACAGCATATTATACAAAGAGTTGTTTTACATTATTTTCTTCTTGCATTATTTTCGGTTTTAGTGTATAATTAATATATTAAATGGCTTTTGCCGGAATGGAGTTAATTATGTCAGAAATGAACGAATATACACCTGAGCTCTTCGAGCTTATAAATGATGAAGGTGAAAAGAAGCAGTTCGAGCTTATCGACGCTGCTGAGATCAGAGGCGAGCAGTACTACGCTATGATACCAGCTATCGAGGATGATGACTACCTCAACGCTGACTGTGACCTCGTTATACTCAAATGCATAGAGGAAGACGGCGAAGAGATACTTGTTTCTATCGACAACGACGACGAGTTTGAAGTTGTTTCCGCTTACTTCTTAGAGCGTATGGAAGATGCTTTAAACAGCTTTGAGGATGAAGACGAGGACGATGAGTAAGTCCAACCATATTATATATATTGTACATATGAGTAAATTATTTTAAAATATAATTTTCACTAAATTTCCATAAAAAAGGTATTGATTTTTTGAATCATATGTGCTATAATATATACAACAAATAAATATTCTGCCTTGTTCGATTAAATATAGTTTTTATAATCCAACACTTCCTAATAGGGAATTCGACTCCGGCTGTGGACTGCAGACCTCCCGCTTTGCGGACGAAGGGAGCGAGAAGCTTTCGGGCGTTTACCCACCTGCTTCGTGCGGGTTTTATTCGCTATATGACGGCAAGGCGGTTTTTTTTCTATTTTTATTGTAACAAAACAGCCTGAGAGCTTTACCGCTTTCAGGCTGTTTTGCATTATCTCTTTTTATATGCTATCAGCTCCGGCTCTGAACCGTCAACACTGTAGCTGCAAATGAGTATGAACGTTGTATCGGCTACAACTCCGTAGCATACGCCCATATCCGCAAATTCTATCTGTGTTCCGAGATATACTTTTGTATCATCGAGAAATTTCACCATTTTTCCGCTCGGAACAGGATATTCAAGATTTACGAAAGCTCCGGATAATTCGTGAAGCTTGTCTGCTTTAGGTATTCCATTTACTTCAAGAAGAGCATTTATCTCGTCAAGCAGTATCTTCTTGAACTCGGCATATTTTTCCTTTCCGCCGATCTTGATATACTCCGCAGCTATACACGTTCCTCCGAAAGGTTTGCCGCAGGTAGCTTCACAGCCACGGCAGTTATCTTTAAATGCACATTTTTCGCAGTTTGCTCCGCATATTGAACTCATTTTTTGCCTCCCGTTTTTAATCATTGTATTGATATTATATATTACAAAGTTTCCTGTGTCAATAGAAAAGCCATAGCATTTTGACTTGTTATCAAATGCTATGGCTAAAATCTTCTATTCCTGTGGTTCACACTCTACTGCCCTGCCCTCTTTCAGGCTTGCCTGACAGTCTATGTATCGCTGGTTACTGCTTCCACGGAATTTTATCTCCCAGTCTTTCTGAGCGAGTATAAAAGGTCCGTCGATAAGGTAATCGGTCACCACGAGAAGCTTTCCCCAGCCGTTTTTGTCACGGTCGGCATAGAGCTGCTCAAAAGTATAGCCGGTATAGGTTATCACGTTCATACCAAGCTTTTTTACCTCGCTGCCGAGTTCTGCAAGCGCATCAGCCTGACAGAACGGCTCTCCGCCGCTGAATGTCACACCGTCAAGCAGTGGATTACCCTTAACTTTTTCAAGAAGTTCAGCAGTATCGACAATATCTCCGCCGCTGAAATCGTGAGTCTGAGGATTATGACAGCCTTCACAGTTATGAGGACAGCCCTGTGTGAAAACAGTAAATCTTATTCCCGGTCCGTCAACGATCGAATCGTTGACAGTACCGGCTATTCTGAGTTCCATTATATCACCTTAAACGTTATGCTTTACTCTGTCATGCTCCTCGGCACGTTTACCGTCGTTGAAGCGGTCGAGAGTGCCTACAAGGTAGCCTGTGATACGGCGTATGCGGTCGAATGCCACATTGTTGTCGTGCTCACTTCGTCCGCAGCAAGGACACTTATCGCCGATGATGCCTGTGTATCCGCAGCAAGGATCACGGTCAACCGGATGGTTGATAGCGCCGTAGCCGATGCCTGATTCTTTCATGCAGCGAACTATCTTCTCAAATGCGCCAAGGTTTTCAAGCGGATCACCGTCAAGCTCGATGTAGCTGATGTGACCTGCGTTTGTAAGCTCGTGGTACGGAGCTTCTATCTTTATCTTCTCAAATGCACTTATCGGATAGTATACCGGTACATGGAAGGAGTTTGTGTAGTAATCACGGTCAGTTACGCCTTCGATAACGCCGTACTTCTTAGCGTCCATGCGGACAAATCTGCCTGAAAGTCCCTCAGCAGGAGTTGCGAGGAGCGAGAAGTTCAGACCTGTGCGCTTAGCCTCTTCGTCAAGGCGGTTACGCATTGCTGTTACGATCTCGATACCGAGCTCACGGGCTTCTTCGCTTTCGCCGTGGTGAGCGCCGATAAGAGCTTTAAGCGTCTCAGCAAGTCCGATGAATCCGACAGAAAGAGTACCATGCTTGAGCACTTCCTCAATTGTATCGTCAGCGCCGAGCTTGTCTGAGTCTATCCATATGCCCTGTCCCATGAGGAACGGGA
>DEBW01000145.1:21007-21213 GCA_002348905.1 Ruminococcus flavefaciens
GCCTTGATAGCAAGACGAGGAAGGTTGATAGAAGTGAAGCTGAGGTTACCTCTGCCGGTAACTATCTCTCTTGTAGGATCGTAGTTGTTGCCGATAACACGGGTACGGCATCCCATATAAGCTATCTCTGTATCAGGATTGCCCTCTTTGTAGTATTTAAGGTTATAAGGAGCGTCGATGAATGAGAAGTTCGGGAAAAGTCTCTT
>DEBW01000202.1:0-1269 GCA_002348905.1 Ruminococcus flavefaciens
ATCTTCTTTGAAAGATACTGCTGGAGTCTTGCGAGGTCGGCAAGTGTAACTGTGCCATCACTGTCAATGTCTGCAGCCATCTTCTGTTCAGACGTGAGTTCCTTGTCACCGACGAGTGCAAGTGAAAGTTCTGTGAGGTCTGTTATATCGATCGTTCCGCTTGCATCTATGTCTCCGCATGTTATCGTGCCATCACTCTTATCCCCTGCATGATCAGGATCCTGTTCTTTCTGTTCTTCGTTATATGTAAGAAAAACATAATTCTCAGGCATAAAATTAAAGATTCCATGAGATGCACCAGCTAATGAATACAGTCCTGTCTCTGCATATATTTTTTTGAAAACATCAAGTCTTTCATCTAATCCTGCCGAAGCATCAAAACTTACTACACACTGATAACCCTGCCAGCATTCATCGGAATCTGAAATAATTACTTCACAGTTCAGATCATTATCTGTTACACATTTCAGTATTTTATCATAGCCATCTGTAGGGAACATACCAACTATCCCACACTCAGGGAAAGAAGGTAAATCAAGAACGTATATCATCTTGTATGCTTCGTAATAAAGAAAGTTTGTTATTTCTGTTTCATCTGCCAAAGCATCATATAGTTCTGACGCCTGTTCCAGTGTTATTTCATCTCCGGAATAAGGCGTTTTTACAAGATATCTGAAATATTTGCTATCGGCTGTTTGGTTTACACCTAAACAGAATTTCTCTTCATTCTCAACATCAAAATGTTCTTTAAGAATCGTCATAACCTTATCCTGATCTTCTGTTACTCCGACCTCAAACCAGAAACCTGACGGTTCAGAAACTTCTTTGACGATATACTCATTGCCTCTTTCGTCTTTTGCTGTATGAAAATCAATATCATAGTTATTATCATAACTCTCACGTACAATGCTTTTACTGAACCTTAAAGCTGCATATGCCGGTTCTGTGGCGAACATTGCTGATGCCATAACTGCTGCCAGAAAACATCCTATCATTTTTTTCATAAGTACTTCCTCCTCGTTGAATGTACCGCCTGATATATAATCAAATTAACTTTACGATTTTTCAAAAGATTTATCCCTTTCTGATTATTATACACATGAACGCACCGAATATCTTCGTTTATTTTTAAAATTTTCTGAATAAAAATGAAGTTTGTGAAATATGCTCGAAATCACGCGCCGCGTTATGTGAACATTGCCTGCTAAAAATGTGGCGCCTTCGGCGCAACTACAAACCGAGCTGACCAGCTCGGTTTTTCTATAGCAG
>DEBW01000202.1:1430-5848 GCA_002348905.1 Ruminococcus flavefaciens
TGCTGAAGTCTTGCAAGGTCGGCAAGTGTAACTGTGCCATCACTGTCAATGTCTGCAGTTATAAGCTGATTATCATTCAATGTCAAGTCACCTATAAGATAAAGTGAAAGCATAGAAAGATCTGTCACATCACTCTTTCCGTCATCATTAATATCAAAATTTTTGTCAGAACTGCAAGCCTGATAAATGGTTTTGCTGTACTGATTACTATCGCTGGTCTCTGCATAAAATGCAAAATCAATTTTTATATCTCTGTCATCCAGGAGTTCATTCAGCCTCTTTTGATATTCAACATCAGATATCCCTGTTCCTATAAACTGACTGAACTTGAAATAGTAAATATATTTCTTGTTACCATCATCGTTCTCTTTAATATTTTTAATCTCAAGTCCATATTTTGAGTATTTCTCAATTATCTGATCTTTTTCAAGGTCACTTTTTGTATAAACATAAGCCACGAACCCCTCAGATTTAAGAGAAACTTCTGATGTTTCATCTATTCTGTTCACATGTTCGAACTTACTCAGTATTTCCGCGATTTCCTTCTTTAAAGTAAGATCATGGATTTCACTGGTTTCATAGATATTCTCATCATCTTTTGATTGTGATAATTCTACACTATATTTTTCAAGTTCCTTGTTTATCTGATCGAGCTGAAGTGTTGAAGCTGAGTACACTTTATACTTATAACTCAATTCTGTAATCTGTTTTAAATCTGTTTCAGTTATCACAACGGATGTATTGGATGCAGGATAAATATCCTTTGTATCAGGATTAAGTCTCGAAGCAGGAATCAGCATATAACTTTCGCCCAATCCGTCCAATACTTCAGAAATACTTGTTTCTGAAGCGTATACTTCATACCACGGAATAACTCTCTCTGTTTCTGCAGCTATTAACACGTTACCGGTTCCAGACACTGCAAGTCCAAAAGCTAATGTTAAAACAGCACTTTTCATTTTTACATTATTCTTCATAGTATCACCTCTTGAATTAATTGGTAAAGTTATTGTTCAGATAAAAATGAAGAAGATCTTCATTAATTTTTACGCTTCCGTTATTTGAACCTCCAGATACAACATTTATTCCTACAACTGATATAGAATAATCTGTATTTTGGTTTATAGAATTATTAGTATCATCAGAATCAGCGTAATTAGTACTTATCGTTCCGTCACTTACAGATTCTCTGATAAATAAAGGTCCGCCACTATCTCCGCCAAATATATCTGCTGTGTGCCATAAACTTAAACCTGAAGAATCATTATTGGTAGCCGGCCAGTCTATATATCCAACTGATTTATAACGATATCCATATTCACTCGGGGCATTACTTGGGTGGCTCTGTGGAAACCCTGATGCATATACAACATTGTAATAGTCATCTCTCATAACACCCAAGTTCATTACATAATTACTGAGATCATTTTCTACATAAATCAATGCATAATCATATCTGTATGGTTCAGAATCTGTTATATAATCTTTACTTATATGAATATATCTAGGATACATAGTCATTATAGGAGTGTTACCACTTCCCATCATATAAATCGCAGGATAATAAAATTCGCCACTGCTTTTATCATAAACACAGTGAGCAGCTGTTGCAATAATATGATTTCCAACAACAAAACCTGTTCCATTCAGTCCTATACTTACAATACTTTGATTAGCATCTCGTTTCAAGTCATTCGGATTGCCGTATCTTGGTACATTGTAATTATTCAAACCAGACAAAGTAAAAAGCGCATACTGATCATAAGACGTTGGATCAGAATCAGTACAGTCATGTCGTCTGTACATTCTAAAACTAGAAGAAGCATTAACTTCTATTCCAAAAACTGTACTCAAAAGAGCAATTATCAATAAAGCAAATGCGATAACAAAGCATCGTTTTCTTTTTATAGTTGACATAAAAAACACCCTTCCCATCTTTCATCATCTTATCCTATTTTCATGTTACAAACAAAAAACTTCAAATAATATGTATAACCATTACTTAACTGGAATCATCCCTTTTCCTATTTAAAACATCAACTAATCCAAATCACATTTTATGTATTTGGTACACTTTGTGTTGTTCCTGCACCATTATCAGCATAATGATTCAGGTAGTCTCTGTAATAACAAATCGGTTAGCTGCCTCTGGCAGCTTATTATAGTATCATGCAGCAACGCTGCATGATACCTTTAATTTTGCTACTACTAACTTGTCTGAATCCGAAATTGAGCTTACTGTACTTGATTTTTCACTTGTAAGCGAAATGAATTCCCGAAAAAACATATCGCCAGACATAACATAATCTCTGCAAGCAGTTCTCCACGTAACATACGTTCCAGAAAAACATACACTAATTCATTAAATCTGCTCGTATCATGAAAAAATACAAAGAATATATGCCTAAGCGTATTTGTAAGATACAAAATCAGTACCAGAAGAAAAGCAGCAGAAAAAATTATATTGTATCTTCCTGCTACGTTACTGTTTTCTTCGATGATTTCGTTATTTCGTTTTCTTATTATCACTGCAAGAACAACAGTACAAAACAGTTGAATGATTTCAAGTATAACCGCAAAATATCCTGAACCATTTTTCATATAATTTAAATTTGCAAAGTAATGCAAAACTGCAAAAGGAAGCGATAAAATGAATGTGTACATTATACATTTGAAAGCAACTTTATTCAAAGCTTTGTTCATACTATCACCTTGGCTCTCTTCAAACATAAAAACTTCTTTTTCATAGTAAAACTCCCCTTTTTCAACTTATTGATTCTATTATTTTATCACATTCCTCGTAAGGAACATTGACCGTAAATATACTCAGTAATACATTATCTTTAGGATATGATAATGTAAACTGATTATCTTCCTTTGACACAAAAGCTGAACAACCATTTATCTCTATTTCAGATATATTAAAATAATCACTTGGATATTTTACTTTCTTTATTTCTTCAGGATCATTAAATACATCATAATAAACCCCTATTGTCATATCTTCTTTATAATATAAAAAATCAAAAGTAATTTCATTATTCAATTCTTCTTTATTAATTTCCAGAACTTCAAATCCTTCCGGAAGATAATGTGGAATTTCCGGGTGAATATCATATTTAGCACATTCTACTTTTATACCATACGGATCAGCGAGTTTTTCCTCGGTTGTATATTCTACGAAAAATCCTTTTTCTTCTTTATGAACTATAACCTTGAATATATTAACCCCAAAAGCCGAAGTAGAAACAACATTTGCAGATAATACTACAGCTACTGATGCTGCTATCGCAGTCAAAGTTTTTCTTGTACGATGCTTTCTTTTCTGTTTTACCTTTGAAGCTTCACTAATAATTTTGTTTATATTTTCCGCTTTTCTCTGCTTTATTATTTCATTAACACCGGTAATGCTGCAGTATAACTCTGAAAGATGGTCTATTTTATCATAATCCGGAGATTTTTCTGACATTTCTTTCTCGATAAGTTCGGAAATGAAAACAGAAAATTTATTTTTAAAATCCGGATCTTTTTTTAGCATTTCCATGATCTCTTCATCCGTCATATAGAACTCCTCCTTAATTATAGTGAACGTGTAAATTTTATGCGTTCACTATATATATCCCGAATTTTCTTCAGAATCTGTCGCCAGTGAAAAAAGTTTATATACATTTACAAATTCACTCTATGGTTTATGTTTATTTTCACCCTGGTTCTGTGATTCTTTCAGTCTTTTTTTAATTCGTTTTACTTTGCTGTAAAGAGCATTAACTGATAATCCATTCTGAGAAGCAAGTTTCTCCTTATCTGCTCCGTAATAATAATTTTTGAGCAGATCAAGTTCTGAATCTGACAGCAGCTCAAAGATGTTATCTTCAGGTTCTGTGATTTCCTGTTCCGGCAGGTCAACTATCTCTGTGATGTCTTCGAACCATGGATTTTTACTCAGATATTTCATGATCTTGTAATTTGCGGTTTTATACAGCCATGATTTAATATTATCATTAAGATTTATATTCTCTTTAAGACTAAGGGCAAGGAAAACTTCCTGTACAACATCTTCAGCTTCAGAATAACCGCGGTGCATTCGTGCCATACAATATCTTATCAGAATTTCATAATAATCAGCTATAATTCTTTCTAAAAAAGTTTCTTCGATCATCTGATTCCTCCTCTATATATAAATCCCGTTTTTTCATGCTTTTCTGTCGCTGGAATAAAAAGTTTGTATGAGTGTACAATTTTATGATTGAATCATCATGCAAGTTGTCAGTGACTTTATATTGTGCTGCCGAAGGCAGCTTATAAAACAGCACCGGTCATCCAGAGGATGACCGGTACATTTTCGTTTATTACCACTCCGGCGTTATACTCTCAATAACACATTCATGGTGCTTGTCCTTATTGTAATTTATCCCTAC
>DEBW01000181.1:0-2831 GCA_002348905.1 Ruminococcus flavefaciens
TTTTGATGTGCGAAGTTTGAGTTATAATATTTACTGAGGGAGATACTGATAAAATATTATTAGAAAAAGCTTTATCAAAATTAAACATTACTGATTTACAGATTTTAATTACTCCTGCTTCAACAGGAAACGGAAACAAAAGTGATACGGCAATTATAGCATTATTAGATAATATACAAAACAATCCTTCTGCTTCAAACAATATTATTATAGGTATGTTTGATCGTGACTCAAACACAAAGCTGAAAGATTTACACAATGAAAGAACAGAATTAAACAAAGTAGAATATATAAAAATGGGAAATACAATTTATGCTTTTGCTATACCCGTTCCTCATAATCGCTCAGAAGAAGATCAAATCTCAATAGAACATTATTTTACGGATGAAGAAATCAAAACTCCAAATAAGGAAGGTCAAAGATTGTTCTTAGGTAATGAATTCTATAAAAATGGCAATTGTATTGATGAAAATGGAGATTATAATTATATTAACGCTCGCAACTGTTTCAATACAATCAAGATAATCGAGCATGAGCAAAAAGCCTATGTTACTGACAAAAAAGGAGAAGGTAATTATAGTCTGTCAAAACAAAGATTTGCAGAGGCAATCAGAGATGATCATGAAGGCTTTAATAACTTTGATTTTTCTGAATTTAATAAGATTTTTGAAATCATAAGAAAAATAATTATAGATTCAAAGTCGGATCATACTGATTGACTCTCTGATTTATAATTAATATGTGTAAACAAGGCGCAGATAACCAGCATCTGCGCCTTACTTTTATACCTTTATATCTCCATTACAAATCGCCGCATACACATTCTTCGGGTATCATCGGTGAGCATATCTCCGCAAGCAAGTTTTCATCTATTTCGCCTGTCTCAGCATACTGCATTCCTGCCTGCTTCACAAGCTCCGATCTCGGCACAGCTACCTCTGCCGCTTCGGGAGCATTAAACATAGGACTTTCGGGAACGGTGATGATAGTATGGTTATTCGGGAACATCAGCTTGAATTGCATGACCGCAGGCTCGAAATTCTGCTTGCTGTTCGGAAATCCGCAGCCGCATATCATCATGTATCTGAGGTGCGAAAAATCCGCCTGCCCGACGTGAACATACCTGTCGCCCTGCTTCTTCATTGCCATACTGGAAAGCGGCATTGTGCGGTCAACAAAAGCCTTCATCGGCGCAGGCATTCCGTAGCAGTAAAGCGGATAGCTGAACAGCAAAAGATCGTTCTTCAGAATTTCGCTGAGAAGCTCCTTCATATCGTCATTATGGATACACTCTCCGCCGTTACGCTTGCAGTTGAAACAGCCTGTGCAATATTCGATATGCTTGTCGATAATATCAACGATGTGGACTTCCTGCGGAGCAGCTTCTTTCATGCCTTCAAGGAACGCTCGTGTTATGTGCATCGTGTCACTTTTTTCACGCTTGGGACTGCCGTTAAGAACAAGTATTTTCATAGTGTGTTTTCTCCTTCCGCTTCTCAGTTTTATGCTGATATTTTTATTAAAAACCCGTGCGAAAGTCACGTCAATCCACGATCCGCAGAGTGGATTATTTCGTTGCATTTTTCTCTGTTCAGATTCTGGGGATTGGGGGTGTCCCTCAGCAAGCATTGTATATCGTTTTCCACGAAACTTGTGGGAACGAGATACCGTGCTTGCTGGACTTGCTGGACTTGATTTTTGCCCCTTTGGGGCATCTTCCTTTCCAAACCATCAGGCTCGGTATTTTTGCTCACTTGTGGTTCAAGGGATAGCATCGGTTCTTGTATAATTTTTTGGTCGGGGTCATAGGGGCAA
This sequence comes from Ruminococcus flavefaciens, assembly GCA_002348905.1. Taxonomy (GTDB): domain Bacteria; phylum Bacillota; class Clostridia; order Oscillospirales; family Ruminococcaceae; genus Ruminococcus; species Ruminococcus flavefaciens_O. The sequence goes on from DEBW01000181.1 coordinate 1,816, forward strand.
AGCTCCTGTCAAGCTATGTATCGTAGCATTCAATTCTCCGAAATTGTAATGCGGGGATACCGAGCTTGCTGGGAAAGAATACATTGCTGCGAATAGTAATTGCTTTATATTTGTTTGGCGTCTGAATGTATTTATTGACATTTTATTATTGACGATGTATAATTGTAGCAAAGTATATTTTTAATAGAATTAAAGCCAACAGAAGGTGATACTATGGATAATGAAAAAATAATAGAAGCATTAGATAAAATTGCTGATGCAATAGACAGTAATGAATGGGTTACGATACTGATATCTATTATTGCAATAATTGCTCCGCTCATTTTGACCATTATATCTATACGTCTATCAATAAGAATGGATAAGAACAATAAGGATTTACAGAGACAAATACATAATAGGGATGTTGATAATCAGACAAGGCAACTCTTTATAGATATATATACTTCGTTTTCTAAGGCCACTAACATTGCAATTAGCTTAAAAAAAGCTGAAGAAGTACTTGCGTTCAACACGGATAATAGATTCTATAATGATTTGTGTTCGGCTGGTCAAGATATGCAGACTTCATTTGATATGTTTAGTCTATTAAACGATGGTACAACTAACGATAAGAAGTTATTGGATTTTCTTTCAGATTATAATGCTTCATACCATGAGCTCTTTGATGAAATAACCAATTATCTTCAAAATCCATTATATGCTCAACATATCTCAAATGCTTGGAGCAAAGTAGCTATATACGGTATACAGTATCAGAACTTTAATTCATTAATGATAAATCCAAATGCCAAAAACGAATTTGTCGCTACTTTTAAAGATCCATATATTGAAGCGATATCTCAAAAAGCAGAAAAAGTTGTTTCAATATTTCAGCAAGAAGAGGTTGCTAAATTATTTATTGAGCATATTAAAATCAAGAAAATGTAATTTATGAATTACATTAATTACTATGCATCACCGCTCGACAGCATCACTCTTGCCAGCAACGGCGAATCACTCACAGGCTTATGGTT
>DEBW01000181.1:2879-17041 GCA_002348905.1 Ruminococcus flavefaciens
GAAGCAGAGCTGCCGATATTCACTCAAACCTGCAACTGGCTCGATATATATTTTAGTGGAAGAATTCCAGACTTCATACCGCCTATCAGCTTGAACACAACACCGTTCCGCAAGGCGGTATATGATATACTGCTCACGATACCCTATGGACAAACCATGACCTATGGTGAGATTGCCAATATCATAGCAGAGCAGAATGGTGTGGAGCGTATGTCCGCCCAGGCAGTTGGCGGTGCTGTGGGACATAATCCTGTCTCGATCATTATCCCGTGTCACAGAGTAGTCGGTGCGGACGGAAGTCTGACCGGATACGCAGGCGGTCTTGATAGAAAAATAGAATTGCTGAAACTGGAAAAACAATAATCGAATAATTCACTGAAGCACTGAGCGTTGATTGCTCGGTGCTTTTTTCATTTTTCCAGTGCAAATTACACCGGGGAAAACTGAAAATATACCTAAAGTTCGTGCGCAATGCGGCTGGACAATCGCCTTCATTGCGCGCTATAATATTCATAGTCGCAAAATACTCGGTCGGTCGAAAGGAAGAAATACTGACCTTGCGGCTGCGTAGAGGGTAAGAGAAAGAAAGCGATGCCCTCACCAATGCGTAGAGAGATAAAAGCAAAGGAAAAATCGCTATGAACAAAGACAACAATGTATCCGAGTACAAGATTGGACGAACAACTTACATCGTTAAGTTAGTTTTTGACCCTGCTTCAAAGGAACGCCTTTCGGATATCCTGCAAAGACTCATAGACCGTGAGTGTGAAGAAATGCTCGGTGAATCCGGACAATAACCTGAGAAGCAGGCTGTGTAAAATCGTCATTTCAGCGCATTGTATTTAATGATATATTGCGCTATAATGATAACATAGCTCGCTTTATCTGTCGGAAAGGAAGGTTAATATGACAGATGTGAGCAAGCCATATGGAGAGTAACCCCCAAGCAGCTATTTTTCAATATATAATCATCAGTATAACAATATCGTTATTGAAAAAATGGAGGTAATCATATGTTAGCAATACCCGAATTGGCAATGCCCCGAAGCCGTAAGGTAACAACCGTATGCAACGGCAGGCGTGAGGTCTGGACGGACTACGAAGAAGCAAAGGCATATTTCCTTGAAATGATGATGACCGCCGAGGGCGAGGAACGTGACAGAGCGGAGTGCATTTATATTCAGCTCATACATGGGCTGTCGGAGTGTTCGGACGAGAACGAATAATAACAAAAAGGCTTTGCAGAAATGCAGAGCCTTTTGCTTTGTCCTCAGACGAACGGAAATGCCCCTCAGAGCCGTCCGTGACGGTTATGAGGGAACTAACCGCTGAAAAAGAAAGACGGCACAGAGAGCGTTCTCCGTGCCGTTTTATCATTATGTTTCATATTGCAGTAGTGCCGAAATCATATCAGCTTTTCCAGCTTGCTCCGTTAATAAGGAAATTCAGGCTCAATTCTGATCTCAATATTGGCAGCTTCGAGCTTTTCCTTGATTGTCTTAACTTCAACAGCCTTACCGCAGAAAATTTCGACAGGGGCTTTCTCTATCAGCTTTTTGGCTTCAACATAGTTGCAATTTGCAGTTTCAGAAACCAACTTAATGTTTGACAGAGAGTTTTCACTTGATACAAGAATCATGCGATAATCATTTTCATCTAAGTTTATTGGATCAATATAAGTTGTTGCCCAGCCCCAGCCACAATTCGGACAAGTCATTCCAATTGGATAAAAATCCGACAGTGGTTTCATCTCAGCTCCGCATTTCTCACATATAACAATATCGTCACTCATACTATCACCTTGTTATGCAAAATTTATGGGCTTGATAGGATTTTCCATTCTCTTACCGTTAGGTATGTAGGAGTGCCGAAATTATATCAGCACTCCGCATTTTTGATTACTTCAAGATGATCGAAAGGTATCTACCATCAAAATAATCTCCAAGTCCATCGGAACCAGTTGCGGTATACGTTGAAACAGCTTCCGTATCAGGCAGAGTAATATCATTAGCGGACAATATACCGATCACGCATTCAAGGGGAGATAATGCTTCGGGCGCACCGCTTTCAACTGTTGTATATGCGTAAGCCATAGCAATATCGTAAATGCTTTTCATCAATACATTCAAATCCTGATCTGTTGCATTAAGAATGTGTGTAAATGAAATGTACTCCTCTTTCGACAGATACTCGAAGTCAGATTCTTCATAGCTTTTGAATTCAAACAGACATTCCGGCACAATCTCGATATATCTGTAAGAGCTTTCATCAAGGTAATTACTACCGTCAATGATACTCCACATTATCTCAGCAACTGGAGAAAAATCAACATTAGGGTAAACAGTAACCGCATACTTTTCAAAACACATGATTGCATAGGCTACTCTGCCTAAAACAGATACATTTATAAATTCTTCGACCATAGAATAGTCATTCATCATCGTCCTCAGCTTCTTCAAACATTTCTTCCCAAGTTTCTTCTGAGATTTCTTTGTTCCTATTAAGACGGTTGCGAAAAACATCTATTGTAGACTTGTATCCAAGTTCATAAAGTTCACAATTGACACCAATTGCTGACAAGAGATCATATAATTCAATAATGGCAATCAAGGCATTCATATTGCTCATTTCAGTTTCAAGGAATAATTTATTACCCTTAATCATATTCTTTATTTCTGAAAATGGAAGATTTGTTTTATCCTTGATAGCTTTCATGCACTTAGCAGACGGCTTTTCACAGATAACTTTAAGACCTTGCATTAGATTTTCCATAAATTACCTCCTAAAATTCAATTATAATCTTAATAGGCATACCTGGTAAGCTTTTCCTGTAAGCACCGCCGTGCCAACCATATAAGTGTTCTCTAAATGTTGCAGGATATATGAGTCCACCTAAATTAGCTAACTGGGGATACTTTGAAGCGCTGTACGAATGATGCCCCTGTATCACTTTTCCATTAAACTTGGGGCGTTTATCATTTATTATATCATTTCGTTGTTCCTTTGTCCAGTTTCTGGTTCCCTTTTCTCCTCGAAGAAGTTTAGCTTTTTCAGCATCCCAAAAGTTGGACACTCCCTTGTCTCTTCGTTCCTTAAAACGTTCTGCCCATCTAAGTTCACGAAATTCTTGTTTTGTTATTGTTCGATTATCTCTTTTCTGCCGTAAGTTTTTTAACCGTTTAGCACTTGGTATCTTATAAGGGAGTCTGTGCTGCCTCAAATCATGTCCTTTTGCATTATTGGCAATTGTTGAAACAATTTCATTATACACAGCAAGTGTTAATGCTTGCTGTGTATTTAATGCTCCCATAGTGCCACTGAACAGACCACAATAACTCTTGCTCATTACTTCGCCCTCCCTGCAAACACCTTGCTTGTCTTGCTGGGATAGGCAAGAATAGTTATGCCCTGTTCTTCAAGCTTCTTAAAGCACTTGTAATTAGCAGAGCCATAGACAATGATCGTGTGAGGGTGAAGCCGTTTTACTAACTCTTTCAGCCCCTCCTCAAAGCGTTCACGATCTTCGAGCTTACGGGGACTTCCGCCGACAGTACCGATAGCAACAACACTGTTTTCAGGTATGCCGTCAAAACAGTACCAGTATGTTTCGGAAGTACCCCAACGGACATTGTTGATTACAGCATGACCGCAGAGCGTACCGAACCAATAGCCGAAAGCTCTCATACGGTACACGTTCCACAGTTTCAGCGGCAGGGGAAAATCCTGATAGAGCGAGAAGTCGGGAGTAATAATGCCAGCGAAGTGGCTCAGTACCTTGTAAGCGTGATTGCTGCGAAACCAAATGCCCTTAAAAGAGTCGAAATCGCCGTCATCGGCATAGAAACACACATAGGCAAGGCTCATAAAGTCCTTGTTGTGTTTGCGCATCTCCTTACGGTACAGCTCTTTTGCTTCCTTGTAGGTGAGGATAAGTGCAGGCATTTCGATAGCTGTTGTCGGGCAGGACGGAATATCGTTCTCCGAGAACTTTGCACCGAGTACCATGTACGGTCTCCACCATACGTCCTTGATACCTTTACGTATATTCATTATTATATCACACTCCTTGTGAAGATTCAATATGTTTTAAAAAGAAAACCGCATTAACGTGAATACAGAAATAGGACGCATTTGTCCTAATATCTGCAATCTAACACGTCAATGCGGTTTATTTGCAAGCCTATTGTGATAGTATTTACGGCGGACGCTCTCCACCAATTGTTACAGTGATGTCCTTGTTATGCTTGGCAGGGCATTTTAACAACACCTTGATTGGATAACGAAGTTTGCTAAGCGTTTTTATCACAAAGCATTTCTTCTTGATCGGACATTTTTCGGAGCAGCGATAAATCTCTGGCACCTAAAGTCACCTCTTTCTATATGTTCGCTTGTTCGCACTTTTCTAACATATGGGTTATTTTTTAGGGAATGCTTTAACATTCCCTGATTATCTGAACTTTCCAAGAGCTTCAAGGCGATAGTGCATTGCCGTTGCCGAGACATTGAATTCCGGCGCCATTTTATATGCTATCGCCCACGATTGCTTACTATTTGCTGAGATTGTAGTTGAAGCAAATTTATCATAGACAGCTAAAATAACATTCCTCGGCATAAGAAAATACGCCGCACATGAATTCGCCTGATACTCAATGATTTCAATAGCTGTCTTAGGCTTCCTCCTGTCTCCAAGAGCTTTGGCATACGTTGCATGAGTGTAGTCAGCCTTAGAGTGAGCAAAACATCTTTTATGAAGAACCTGATGAAAGGTTTCGTGAATCACAGTGAAATTCTCACGTCCACGATCATCGCCCTCTGTCAAAGTGCTGTCTATGAGGATAGTACCTTTTTCGAGGAAAATCTTTTTAGGCATCATGCCCTTTTTATAGTATGGCTTGTCCCAAACATACATATATCCGTCATTAAAGGCAGTTGCACCGAGGATAGACTGATCTGGTGTGATGTACTTCCAGTCGTAAGGCACATCAAGGCATTTCTCTATTACTGCATAAACATCTATCGTTTTGGGCTTCTCCAGTAATGTGCTGTCAAATTTTCTGAGCATTTCAATTGCCTTTGCTTCGAGCTGATTAGGCGATAAATCATAGTAAATCAATCGTTGCTGTCTCCTTTGCTCTCCTTTTCGAGCATCTCTATTACCTTCTGCCATTCCTTTTCCTCTGCACCGCTGTCTCTGGCAAGGCGCAGAGCAACACGAACCTTGTCATTCTCCATAATATAATCTGAGAGATCGGAAGATACAGTGTTTTCTCGCTCTCTTGCGGCAAGGTCAAACATTTTATCCCTATCCTCTGCACTGAGCTTCAAAGCCTCAGCAAGCTGATACAGCTTTTCTTTTGCAGGCGGATAACGATGTCCCTTTTCAATATCGCTCATAAATGCAGGAGCAATGTCAAGCATTGCTGCGAGTCCTCGTAATGTAATACCGAGGCTTTTTCGCCTTTCCTCTATGAATTTTCCGAATATTCCTTCCATTGCATTTACCTCCTCCATAGATCTCAGCAAGCACCCTTGTTCGCTGTTCGCTAAAATCTAACACTATTATAACACGTCGTTCAGGTTTTGTCAAGCCCTTTTTTAATTTTTTTCGCACAAGGTATTCCATTCTGTCGGATTCTGTGCTATAATAAAATATGTATAAGCATTTGCAGAACAGGAGTGCAAACTATGGATAATGGAAATTTCGGGCAGCTCGTTTCTTTTGTGTTCGGTATAGCGAACGACTGCCTTGTAGATGTATATGATGTGGGAGATTATCGTAAGATCATTCTCCCGATGATGGTTATCAGACGTTTTGACGCAGTTCTTGAACCTACAAAGCAAGAAGTGCTGAAAATGAAGAAACAGCTTGATGATGCCGGTGTGACCGAGCAGGACGATGCTTTGTGTGCAGTCGCTAAGGAAGCATTCTGCAACAGTTCTCCCTATACCCTCAGCGACCTCAGATCACGCACCAATCAACAGCAGCTCAAAAGTGATTTCATTCTTTATCTTGACGGCTTTTCCAAGAATGTGCAGGATATTATCAAGAAATTTGAGTTCCGCAATCAGATAGATAAGCTGTCAGACCACGATATTCTTGGTCTGCTTATAACAAAATTCACAGATCAGTCAGTAAACCTTTCAAGCCGTCCGGTTGTCAATGCCGCAGGAGTAACTCTCCCTGCACTCGACAATCATACTATGGGTACTGTCTTTGAAGAAGTTATCAGAAAGTTTAACGAAGAAACCAACGTGACCGATGCCGGACGGCATTTCACACCCCGTGATATTGTTGAGCTAATAACCGACCTTGCATTTGTGCCGATAAAAGATAAGATTCAGAGTACAACTTACAGCATATACGACGGAGCTTGCGGCACCGGAGGTATGCTCACCGTTGCCGAGCAGAGAATCAGCGAGATCGCTGCCGAACACGATAAGAAAGTCTCTATTCATCTGTTTGGTCAGGAGAACGCTGATGAAACATACGCTATCGCTCGTTCGGATATGCTTGTTAAGGGCGAGGGAGCACAGGCTGACCATATCTTCTTTGGCTCAACTATTTCTAATGACGGTTTTTCGGGCAGGACATTTGATTTCTGCCTTTCAAATCCGCCTTTTGGTACACCGTGGAAAACCGATCTCAAAGCCTGGGGCGACATTAAGAAAGAGGAGATCACAGACAGCCGTTTTATCGTTGAATACGGCGGTAAGACACTTTCCCTTGTTCCCGATATCGGTGATCCGCAGATGCTTTTCCTTGCGAATAATATCAGCAAGATGAAAACGGACACGCCTCTCGGCACTCGAATCGTTGAAGTACATAACGGTTCATCGCTGTTTACAGGCAAAGCCGGACAGGGAGCTTCCAATCTGCGTCAGTTCATCATAGAGCAGGATCTGCTCGAAGCTATCGTGGCTATTCCCGAAAAAATGTTCTATAATACAGGTATAGGCACATATCTCTGGGTGCTGACAAACAAGAAAGAAGAACGCCGCAAGGGTAAGATTCAGCTCATTAACGCTACTTCTTTCAAGTCTCCGCTGAGAAAGAACCTCGGTGAAAAGAACTGCGAGGTAACGGAAAAGATTCGGGAGCAGATACTTGAACTCTATATGGCTTTTGATAAGGCTGACAGCCGTTACAGCAAGGTTTTTGATAACAGCGAATTCGGCTATTGGGAAGTAACGGTATATACGCCGAGAATGGAGGACGGCAAGCCTGTTGTCGATAAGAAGGGCAAGCCGATCAAGCCTGACAGCGATAAAGAACAAGTGCCTTTCAGCTATGAGGGCGGTATCGAAGCCTTTATCGAGAATGAGGTAAAGCCGTATTCACCACTCAGCTTTATCAAGCCGGGAACGGAAAAGGTCGGCTATGAGCTTTCATTCACGAAATACTTCTATCAGCCTGTACAGCTTCGCAGCCTTGATGAAATAACTGCCGACATTCGTGCAGTTGAGCAGGAAACAGACGGCTTGCTTGATGATATTCTCGGAGGGGCGTTATGAAAAAGTATGGTGAGTATACTTCAACAGATGTAACATGGCTTTATGAAATTCCTGCCCATTGGAAATTATATCGTGCCAAGCGTGTTTTCAGCAATCCGAAAGAAAAGAATGAAGGCAATAAAGAAAATAATGTTCTTTCACTCACTTTAAAAGGGGTAATAAACAATGATATTGATAATCCAATTGGATTATCGCCTTCTGACTATTCGACATATCAAATTTTTGAAGCAAATGACCTTGTATTCAAGTTGATTGACCTCGAAAATATATCTACAAGTCGTGTAGGACTTGTTCATGAACGTGGTATAATGAGTTCTGCATATATTCGTTTTCAAGCCCGTGAAGATGTCAATATACGTTATTTCTATCTGTATTACTATTCCATGTGGCTCAGAAACATTTTTAATGGTTTAGGCGCAGGAGTTAGACAAACACTATCAGCATCAGATTTATTGGATATAAAAATCCCCGTCCCACCACGCCACGAACAAGATCAGATCGTGCGCTTCCTTGACTATAAGACCGCAAAGATAGATAAGCTCATCAGCGGATATAAACGGCAGATTGAGTTGTTGGAGGAGAGGAAACTGACCTTTATCAATGATTCGATAACTGGCAAAAACTGCGAATGTGAATATGTCGAATCCGGTGTTAATTGGATTGGGAAAGTCCCTATGCATTGGAATATTGATAAGGTAAAACAGCATTTCAAAATATTGAAGCGTATCGCAGGCAAAGAAGGATATGAGGTTATATCTATAACCCAACAAGGACTAAAAATCAAAGATATATCTACAAACGAAGGACAAATGGCTGCGAGCTATGCCAACTATCAGTTCATTTATCCTGGCGAATATGCAATGAATCACATGGACTTGCTGACAGGATATATGGGGCTGTCCGATGTGTTTGGTGTTACAAGTCCTGATTATCGTGTATTTGCCTTAACAGATACAGAGAATTGTGACCCGAATTATTATTTATACGTATTTCAGTTAGGATATAAGCGTAAGATTTTTTACGGATTAGGCAAAGGTGCAGCTAATAAAGGCAGATGGAGAATGCCTGCGATAAATTTCAAGAACTACGATATTCCTGTGCCGCCGATAGAAGAACAGAAAAAGATAGTTGATATAATTCGTAAATACGAAGAAAAAATTGATTTTGCTATCCAAAAGGTTAATGAACAAATAGCACTTTTGCAAGAATACCGCACACGACTTATCTCAGACGTAGTAACAGGACAGATAGATGTCCGTGATGAGGTAATACCCGAAATGAGGTGATAGATCATGGCAGTCAACATCAAGGAAAACGGCTTTGAAACGCTGATCGTGGACTGGCTGACACAGCATAATGATTACGAACAAGGCGATAATGCCGACTATAACCGTGAGGTCGCTGTTGATGAAACAAGGCTTTTCCGCTTTTTGCAGGATACTCAGGCAGATAAGCTGGAGGAACTGCATATACTTGATACCCCACTCGAAAAGCAGAGGTTCTTTCAGCAGCTCACCAAGAAGCTGAGGGGCGACGGTGTAATAAAACTGCTCCGCAACGGCATGAAGTACAAACACAAAACACTGGACCTCTTTTTCGTGCGTCCTTCCGCTGATAATCCTAATTCCGCAGAGCTGTATAAAAAGAATATATTCAGCGTGACAAGACAACTCCAGTATTCCCGTACCGATACACGGCTCGCACTTGACCTCTGCATTTTTCTGAACGGGCTGCCGATCATCACTATGGAGCTGAAAAATCAGTTCACCAAGCAGAATGTATATGATGCAGTCGAGCAGTATAAAAAAGATCGCAGTACGGCAGAGCCGCTGTTCAGCCCGAAACGCTGTATCGTGCATTTTGCCGTAGATGATAATGAGGTCAGAATGTGTACCTGGCTCAAAGGAAAAAGCTCATGGTTTCTTCCGTTCAATAAGGGATATAAGGACGGTGCGGGAAATCCGCCCAATCCCGACGGCATCAAGACAGACTATCTCTGGAAAGATATTCTCACAAAGGACGAGCTGTCAAATATCATTGAGAACTATGTTCAGCTTACTTCCGAGAAGAATGAAGATACAGGCGAAACCGAGGAAAAGCAGATATTTCCGAGGTATCATCAGTTACAGCTTGTCAAATCGCTTCTGTCCGATGCCAAGCGTGAGGGCGTAGGCGGACGTTATCTTATTCAGCATAGTGCAGGCTCAGGAAAGTCCAATTCCATAGCGTGGCTCGCACATCAGCTTGTCGGACTGAAAGCCGACAATGGTAAAGAGATATTCGATACGGTTATCGTTGTCACCGACAGAATAAACCTCGATAAGCAGATAAAAAATACCATAAAGCAGTTCACACAGGTATCCTCTACGGTAGGCTGGGCAAAAAGTGCCGGAGAGCTGAAAGATTTGCTTGATAACGGCGTAAAGATCATCATCACCATTGTCCACAAATTCCAGTTCATCCTTGAAGATATAAGCGATGTTTATAAGAACAACAACTTTGCGATCCTTATAGATGAAGCACATTCCAGTCAGAACGGCAGCCTTTCTGCCAAGATGAATATTGTTCTTTCCGGCAACGTTTCTGAGGACGAAGATGAGCTTGAAGATAAGATCAACGATCTTATCGAGGGGCGTAAAATGGTAAAGAATGCAAGCTATTTCGCATTCACTGCTACACCGAAGAATAAAACGCTTGAAATGTTCGGTAAGAAAGAACGGAAAGCAGACGGAACAACAGAACCTTGTCCGCATTATGTTTATACGATGAAACAGGCAATCGAGGAAGGCTTTATTGTCGATGTTCTTCGTTACTATACCCCTGTCAGAAGCTATTATAAACTCGCCAAGACAGTTGAGGGCGATCCGCAGTTCGATAAGAAAAAGGCTCAGGGATTGCTGAGATATTATGTTGAGTCGGACAGCTATGCTATCGGTGAAAAAGCCGCTATCATGGTTGAGCATTTCCACAGTGAGGTCATAGCAAAAGGAAAAGTCGGCGGTAAGGCAAGAGCTATGGTAGTAGCTAACGGCATACCGAGAGCTGTTGAATACTATAAAGCTATCAGCAGACTTCTTTCCGAGAGAAAAAGTCCGTTCAAGGCTATTATCGCATTTTCGGGAACTGCCAATTATAATGGAAAGCAGATGACCGAAGCAGACATAAACGGTTTCCCAAGCTCCAAAATCGAAAAGACTTTCAAGCACGATCCGTACAGGATACTCATCGTAGCAAATAAGTTCCAGACAGGCTTTGACGAACCGCTTCTGCATACTATGTATGTTGATAAGGGATTATCTGATATTAAAGCAGTTCAGACACTTTCCCGTCTGAACAGAAGTCACCCCGATAAGAAAGACACATTCGTTCTTGATTTTGTAAACGATGCAGGAGTAATCAAAGAAGCGTTTGACCGCTATTACAAGACTACTATTCTTTCGGGCGAAACAGACCCGAATAAGCTCAATGACCTTATTGATACAATGGAATCAATACAGGTATATACGCAAAACGATATTGATGAAGTAGTTGATCGTTTCCTGAATGGTAATGACAGAACCGTCATTGATCCAATCATTGATAAGTGCGTAGAGATTTATAAAGAGCTGATCGTCGAGGAACAAATAGAATTCAAGAGCAGTGCAAAGGCATATGTCAGAACGTATAATTTTCTTGCAGCCATTCTTCCGTATGGTAGTGTTGATTGGGAAAAGCTATCAATATTCCTGAATCTGCTTGTCCCGAAGCTGCCTTCTCCTGAAGGTGATGATTATACTGACGGTTTGCTTGAAGATGTTGACCTTGAAAGCTACCGTGTAGAAGCACAGGAAACAATGCGGATACAGCTTGACAATGAGAACGGCGAGGTCAATCCTGTTCCCGTCAGCACAGATGTTGCTATTGCTGTTCCCGAGCTTGACTCGCTGACAAATATCCTGAAAGAGTTTCATGATATATTCGGAGATATTGACTGGACTGATGAGGATAAGGTCAAAAAGCAAATAGCCGATCTCCCTGGCATTGTAAGTCAAAATGAAACATATCAAAATGCTATGCGTTTTTCAGATAAAGAAAATGCAAGAGAGGAAAGCGATAAGGCAACATTTCAGGCGATTCTGTCAACGATGAGCAGCGGTATCGAACTTTACAAGCAAATACAAGCTAATGAATCGTTGAGAAAATGGGTATATAATATGGTCTTTAACGAGACCTATGATCCCAACATCGGGAATGCCCCAAGACCATAAGTTAAAATAATAGTATATTGATTAAGTGAATACAGATATTTGCACTCACAGAACAAGACTATGTTCTGTGGGTGCTTTTTTTATGTCATAATTCTTCTTAATTATTTTTTTCACGTTTTCCGTGCAAGTCCTGTGCAAGTGCCGTGCAAGCACAAGTCCTCCAAAAAGATATATAATGGTTTCAGGTTCAAGAGATAGCGACAATATCTCAGAACCAATTACAACATTTATATATGGAGGGTATCGCATGAAAAGATACAACAATTTCCTGATCGTGGGCATCGACCACGGCTACGGGAACATCAAGACCGCCAACACGGTCACACCGACAGGCATCGCCAAGCTGGATGCCGCACCGACCTTCACAAAGAACACTCTGTACTATGACGGCAGCTATTATCTCATCGGCGAGGGACACAAAGAGTATCTCACCGACAAGTGGGAGGATAATGACAACTACCTGTTCACACTTATGGGCATTGCTCATGAGCTTAAGCGTGAGGGTATCACTTCCGCAGACGTACACCTCGCAGTCGGATTGCCGCTGACATGGGTGAACCGCCAGCGTGAGGACTTCCGCAGGTATATGCTCCAGAGGGAGAACGTGGACTTTAAGTATGAGGACAAGCTCTACTCCGTCCACATTGTGGGCTGTTCTGTATTTCCGCAGGGCTATGCTGCTGTTGTTCCGTATCTGAAAGACATGATCGGATTGAATATGCTTGCCGACATCGGCAACGGAACGGTCAACATTATGAAGATCAACAACCGCAAGCCGATCACCACACAGAGCTACACCGAGAAAATGGGTGTGAACCAGTGCGTGAAAGCAGCGTCCAATGCCATGATGAACAAGCTCAGCGTGACCGTTGATGAAACGATTATCCAGAGCATGATCCGCTACGGCAAGGCTGATATTGACGGCGAGTATGCCGAGGTTCTCAGACAGGCTATCTCGGATTATGCTGACGGCATCTTCTCTTTGCTCCGCAAGTATGAGTATGACCCAAAGCTGATGCGGCTCTACATCACGGGCGGCGGCGGTAAGCTCATTGAGAACTTCGGTACATACGAGCATGACCGTGTGACGATCATCGGAGATATATGTGCATCGGCTAAGGGCTACGAGGAGTTTGCTATTGCACAGCTCAGGAAGGATGGCAAGTAATATGGTGAAGATGACCTGTTTTCGCTTCAACCTTGACAATCCCGAACACGCTAAGGCGTGGGAATATCTGCACAGCATTGATAAGGATAAGGTGAAGTCGGGCAACACCGCCGTTGTCAAGGCAGTCAACGAGTATTTCGACCGTATGCAGAAACTCTCGGATGATCCCTATTTCGAGAACCGACAGCGTGAGGAGCGTTTCGTTCAGCAGATCGTCAGCGAGGTCGGCAAGGCGTTTATCGCTGAAATGCCAAAGTTCCTTGCAAGTCTGATGCTCGGTCTCAGTGCAGGTTATCCTATACCGACACCGCAGACTGCTGTTTCCTCAGTGACAGAAAGTAATAATAACACCGAGAACGGCGATAATGTGGACTATTCTGCCATCGACTTCGGTTTTATCGGCGGTTGATTTACTAATACACACAAACATATATCGGGGAATATTGTTTCGGAAGTGAAATGATATATGATGAAAAAGTAAGGTGCATATCGCAAAAATGCCTGATAGCATTTTATGCGTAAAAAGAAATCCTGCAAATATCATGAAGAATTTGCAGGATCGAGCGCCTAACGCTCAGAAGAGCGAGGCTTAAATTCGATACGGAGATCGAAAGTCTTGTAGGAACAAGACGAGAGTCCGGCTCGGATTTGCGCCGGGCAGGTAGGACCGATGTAGTGACACATCGGCTACCTGCTCAGAGACGTTCCCCCTCCGAGACCTTCCCCCAAGAGCCGCACAGCGGCAGAAAGGAGCGACAATGGTTAATCGCAAACGCTATCACTCTATCAGCCTGAAACTGACTGACGAGGAGCTTCAGCTTTGGAATACCAAGCACAAGGCAAGTGGACTGAGCAAGACCGACTATCTGATGCAGGCGATACGCAACAGTGAAGTGCGTATCTACTCTATCGAGGAGAGCATTAACCCTCTTATCCATGAGATCAGGAAGATAGGCACAAACCTCAATCAGCTTGCCTACTTCTCAAACATCGGACAGGACGATAAGGTAAGGGCTGAGATCGGAGCTATCCGCCGTACTAATGATAAGGTCATGGAACAGCTTGCCGACTTCATCAGCGACCCGAAGTTTACCATTAAGGGCATTAAATAATGTTCGGGAACGTCAATGTCGATTATCAGCCCTGCAAAACAGCCGTTCAGCTTCAAAAGGCAGCAGACTATATGCTGGGCAGACTGCCTGAGCAGATACGGGACGGAGTGGTAAAGACTGCAC
>DEBW01000181.1:17092-31369 GCA_002348905.1 Ruminococcus flavefaciens
TGCCTGAACAGATACGGGACGGAGTAGTAAAGACTGCACCCAACCTCTATTGGAGCATCAATTGCGACCGTGATAACTACGCCCGTGATGTCCTCATGACAAGAAGCCTGTTCGGAAAACGTCCCGATGGCAAGGCTAATCTTGCTTTCAAGATGTCCATATCTTTTTCTCCCGATGATAACGATAAACTTACCTATGATGAAGTGTTTCGTATCGCAAAGGAGTTTGCAGATAAACATTTTCAGGGATATGAAGTGCTGTTCGCTGTTCATACCGATAAACCGCATAAGCACGTCCATTTTCTTGTAGGCAACTGTCATATTGAGACCGGCAGAGCATATCGCCGCAATCAGCGAGACCTTTATGATATGTGCGAATTCTTTGGAGAGCAGTGCATGAAGCGAGGTCTTGTAAACTCCGTCCGCAAGGATTATTTCAACGATAATCCGGATCGTGATAAGGAGACCTTTGCTGAAAAGCAGATGAAAGCTAAGGGCAAGGAAACCTTTAAGGACGAGCTGAGAGAGGTTATCAGAATTGAGTGTGCCGACCCGAACAACAAAACCTTAGAAGATGTGGTAGCTGCCCTGATGAAGCATTATCATGTTGAGTGCCGTGTAAAGGGCAACACCATATCATACCGTCACCCTGAATATACCGACAAAAACGGTAAACTTGTCTCGGTCAGGGGCAGTAAGCTGGGTGACAAATATACAATGAAAGGAATCAAATATGAGCTTACCAAGATTGGGCGAGGACATGAAGAACGAGACCTCGCAGAAGTTATCGCAAGAGCCGAAAGGCAAACCGCAGACAGAACCCAAGAAAGAGGAATGGGCGTTCTTCTCACGGGAAAAACTTCACAGAAAGGTGGAAAGATTGAAACAGAAGAACAGCAATCCGCATTCATCACGGGAAGTGCTGGAGGAATACGAGCCGGAGAAAATTCCGACACCAACACCGACACTTCCGCAGGGAATAGACAACATCAGGGCGAGGGTACATCAACTGTTAGACCAATCAGGGGCGAACACTCAGAACGCCAAAGTGGACGAGAGAGTTCTTCTGATGGCATCGGCAGTTCTGGAGATGTGCGATCTTTTGAAGATTTATTCCGAGAGTATGAACAGCGAAATGGAACGCCTGAACGCAAACGCAAGCCACAACCTGAACCTGCAAGAGATGTACGCAAAAACCGTAGAAAACGTAACGAACCTGGCGGTAGATAACATCTATTACAACCTTAAAAAGCAGGAAAAGGAAGCTATCAACGACCTTATGCAGTACGTTGAAGCCAACAGCGATCAGATGGAGAAGGATATAACTTCCTGCACCGAAAATGTGAAAACCGCAACCGAAGCGGCGGAAAAGGCTTCAAAGAAGATTGCAAGGTCGGTGGAGCGTTTCCGCAGGGTAAAGACTTTCAAGGATTTGCTATATTATGCTTCACCTGTCCTGGTGGCAGTAGACATTATTCTCCGAGTAGTTGCTTTAGTGGCTCATAGTCAGTAAGGTTGATATGAGCAGTTTCGATGTAGCTTTGAAGCTCCGCAGCTCTTGCCTGCACGAAATCTGAATCTCTGCCGTAGATGTCAATAAATGTACGGAATGCACCGACAAGTTCATTTCCTGCTGATGTATCATTCAGACAAACATGATACAGACCGAGGGAATAAACACAGTTTGCATATACTTCGGTATCTTGTAAGCCGTACTCCTGCAATGATTTTTCGGCAGCAGACACCTGCCGTATCGCTTCATCTGTCTGACCGAGAGAGAACAGCAGATCGGCGTAATTGATGACGGCACGATATTTATCATAATAGAAAATGCCGTCATAATCAAGCTGATCGAGCAAAGCTATTCCTGCCTGCATCATTTTCAGAGCTTCTTCCTTTCGGTCAGCAAGATTCAGATAGTAGCCATGAGTATTCAAAGCATTCGCCTGCAATAAAGTGTTATCACAGGCTTTCGCATATTCTAAGGCTTGCTGTTGATATTCAATTGCATTATCCAAATGCTTTTTTATCATTTCATATGCAGCGGCATCGGACAGATACAGCATTTTTAGTTCGGGAGACTCTTTGTGATTATTTTGCTCGAATGCAATTATAGCATCATTCAAACTGCTTTCTCCCGTATGCTCCGTAAACTTGAAACAATCATGAACAAAACGGAGCTGATAATCGGTGTCATTAAAATCCATACACCAAAATACAGCAGCGACCATCTGCAAGATCGTTCTTTCGCCCGCCTTGATTGTATTTTCCTCATTCAGGCACAGCGCACGGACGATCTCAATAAAATCGGAACAGGTCTCATTATTGGTTTCCAGTTCCGAACGGACAACTTCCGCAACAACGGATTGAATATTGACCCTGCCCTTATAATTCTCATAGAGCAGACCGACATCAATCAGATCTTCAACTATCACCATATTTTTCAGGTTCATGATCTTAGCAAGGAAGTCTTTTCTGAACCCGAAAACCGGAGCAAATACCATGACCCTTAAAACTTGTTTGTAGCGTTCAGGAAGCCCCAACAAATTGAACAGCTCTCTGATATGATCGAAATATGTTTTCTTTTTGGGGTGCTTATCCTTTTTTGCAGACAGCTTTTCGGCAAAATCCCTGATCTTGAAAGACCTGATATTCTTATACAGTGTTTTCGGAGAGAATGCACCCTTTGTGAATGCTTTTGCACACAGCTCGACACAGAATGTATGCATATCGAAAACGCCGTATATCTGCAATAAGTATTTCCATTCCTCTTCCTTGTACTGATAGAAATATTTCGTAAGTGTTTTTACATCATCGGCATGACGGAATGCTCGCAGTTCATATGTTGCATAATCCTCAAAACGCATATGCGATGTGAAGATTACCTTGCATTTCAGGTCACATACATCATCGAAGCATTCATCTTCATCGGGAGTAACATTGTAGTTGTCGATTATCAGCAATACCTTTTCTCCGAGAGAGGACAGCAATTCAAGGTTATGCTGATAACGAGTATTCAGGTCTGATTCCGCAGTCAGAGCATCACGGACAACATTTGCGATAATGTCTTTCAGGCTGCCGCCGTAAAAGTAATACCCAAAATACTGATACTCTTTCTGATGATTTTGGGCGTAGGCACGGACAAGCTCACTCTTGCCAATACCTGCAACGCCTGTAATGATAACGGTTGAATTATCCGATGCCACGGCATGAAGTTCGTCCAGCTCCCCGGAACGTCCGCAGAAATGCTTGCAGGGCGGGACGTATTCGCTATTTTTAAAAAGCACTTTATCAACTACTACAAGATCATCATAATAGTATTTCGCTGCAACAATGCCCTCGTCCTTGTAATAAAGACGAGTGACGGCGATATAGATTGATTCATAAATAAGATCAATCAGAGCAAAGTCATCGGTGAAGTCTACAGGACAACTGCTTAAAATACTACGGCGCATGGAAGATGAAAGCGTCTCGTCATACTGAATCAGACGATATAATTCATGATAAGTATTTGGCTTATCGAAAATATATTCCAGTGCAGACCTGATATTCTCTTTCATTTTATCAGGTGCGGCATCTTGATAGTAGTCTTTTAATTCAGGAGATACGCCGATGCTGCCTTTATGGAGTTTAGTAAGCGTATAATCAGGAAATTCATAGATATTATTATCCTTTAAATATGTACCGAACAATGTGTTGACGATATTGTTGTAGGTAATGTATTTAGAAGATTTTCTGTTTCGATAAAGAATATCTGTTACATTACTAAAATCACAGTACATAACTTTCACTCCTGTCGCATAATTTTCCAAAATATATTATAGCACAAAGCGCTATATGTTTCAAGTCATAGGGAGGCAAAACATGACTATTTTTGAAGAAATAAAAGAGCTTGTCGATGTCCCGACAGCAGCTCGTCACTATGGTGTTGAAGTACACCGTGGAAACATGGCTCTCTGTCCGTTTCACAGAGAACGCCACCCGTCCTGCAAGCTCTACGCCGACCACTATTACTGTTTCGGCTGTCAGGCTCATGGCGATGTTATCAGGCTGGTGCAGGAGCTTTTCGGGCTGACACCTATCGAAGCCGTGAAGCAAATCAATAACGATTTTGGTCTCGGACTTGATGTGGACAAGCCGCCCGATGTGACGGCAGTAAACAGACGGCGGCAGGAAATCGCCAGGCAAAAAGCCGAGCAAGCGAATATAGAGCGAATGTATGACATACTGATCCGATACTACACTTTGCTCGACAGGTACAAAATGCAATATGCTCCAAAGTCTCCCTATGATGAAATAGACGGGCGGTATGTTTATGCTGTTCATCATATCGAGTATGCGTGGTATCTGCTTGAAACGTTCAATCGTTTCGATAAGGAGGGGCAAAAAGAAATAAAACTGGAGGTAGACAGGATTGAACGAGAATACAAACGAATCATTGATGAATGGGGAGAATGACGATCAGGAGCTTGAAAGACTTCGTGCAGAGGTCGAAGCTGAGATAGAACAGGATATTGCTACGATGCCGCTTGATGAAGCTCCCAATGATGCACCACTTCCCAAACCGCCTGCTGAAAAGAAAAAACAGGAGCGTGAGTTCCCTGACTGGATGGTGGACAAGCTCACAATCAACGAGATGAAGTTCTGCAAGATGTTCACAGAGAAACACCCTCTGAAATGTATCGGCGGACGCTTCTATGATTACGACGGACTTGTTGATGAAAACGCCCTGGGCAACGAGATATACAGAATGCTCAGACAGGCGGTATGGTTCGGACTGCCGAAAAAGGTCAATCTCATTATGGACACACTTCGTCACTACTGTTACAGCAAACCGCTTCTGCCCGACACAAGGTACATACATCTGCTGAACGGAAAGCTCGATCTGAACGGCAACTTCTATCC
The DNA here is from genome assembly GCA_002348905.1 of Ruminococcus flavefaciens. GTDB lineage: Bacteria > Bacillota > Clostridia > Oscillospirales > Ruminococcaceae > Ruminococcus > Ruminococcus flavefaciens_O. The sequence goes on from DEBW01000181.1 coordinate 21,997, forward strand.
GCACAAGGAGTTCTGTGTCAACCGCCTGAATGTATGGTACAAGCCCGATATATGGAACACCCCTGCATATTATCCCGAAAAGTTCCTGACGTTCCTGCTTGAACTTCTCACACCCGAAGATGTGAATACCTTGCAGGAGTATCTCGGCTATCTGCTGATACCGTCCACCAAAGGGCAGAAGATGATGTTCATCATAGGTCAGGGCGGCGAGGGCAAATCCCGAATTGCTATTGTTCTCCGAGAAATATTCGGAGATAACATGATAACAGGCAATTTTCAGCGTATCGAAAATGACCGCTTCTTTAGATACAATCTGAAAGATAAGCTCCTCATGGTCGATGATGATATGCAAATGTCGGCATTACCGTCCACGGGGTACATCAAAAACCTTGTAACAGCAGAGATACCGATAGATGTTGAAGCCAAAGGCAAGCAGTCGGAACAGGCGTTGTTATATACCCGTCTGCTATGTTTCGGTAACGGCAGCCCGAAAGCACTCTATGATAAGAGTCAGGGATTTTCACGCCGTATGATCATTCTCACAACGCTGACACCGCCGGAGAATCGTGTTGTTGATCCGCACATCGCAGACAAGTTTATAGCAGAGAAAGACAAAATATTCTGCTGGATGTTCGACGGTCTCCGCAGGCTGGTAGCGAATTATTACCGCTTCACGATCTCGGACAAAGCCAAGCTGAATGTCAAGGAGACAATGCAGGATAGCTGTAATATCCCCGATTATCTTTTAGACAGCAGCCGTGTCAATTATGGGGAAAAGCTGTGTGTGACATCATCGGCACTCTACGACAGCTACTATAAATGGTGCGAGGATAACGCTCTGACTGCTTTGAAACGTGAGACATTCATTTCATGGGTAAAGCAGAATGAGGATAAATACAGCATTGCATATTCCACGAATATTGCAAGCAATGGCAAGAATGTCAGAGGTTTCAAAGGTATCGCTCTTACTTTCAGCTACCAATAATATGCCGACCGTCAAAAACGGCGTATAGGCGTATAACCTACGCAAAATCAGGAAAACAGGCGTATTTACAAGGCGTATTCCCAATAAAATGGCGTATATAAATACGCCGTCATAATAATCATACGCCCTGCATATACGCCGAAAATCCCGTAACCAAGGCAAATATACGCCTATACGCCAAAATCACAAGTTGTAATCCTATAGAGAGAAAGAAAGGAACATTACAATGAAAACTGCAAATGCAAAAGAGCTTAACGATAAGTTCAAGGACTGCCCGACACAGATGACAGAGATAGAGATCGAGGGCAGAAAATACGTTGTCATCAGCCATTTCACAGGGCAGAAAGACCTTGATGACGTAGTATACAAGAATGCCTACAAACAGGCTATGGACGAGGTTCTCCACGCCTGAAAAAATACAGAACAAAAGAAAAAATAACTCCCAAAGCACTGGACTCTTCCGGAAAATTATGCTATAATATAGTATATATTGAAGATAGCTGCTTTGGGAGAAAGGAGTATAAATGTTACCAAAGCAGAACAATTACAGCGTGGGCATCTATATGCGACTTTCCAAAGATGATGAACGCGCAGGAGAATCACTCTTCATAGAAAATCAGAGGGCTATCCTCACAGAATATGTATCTCAGCAGGGCTGGACAGTCTACAATGAATACGTTGATGACGGAATCTCAGGCGTAACTTTCGAGAGACCGGGTTTACAGCGTATGCTTGATGATGCAAAGGCAGGCAGGATCAACCTCATTATTTGCAAGGACTTGAGCCGTTTCGGACGTAATTATATTATGGTGGGACAGTACACGGACTACATATTTCCAATGTATGGTATCCGTTTTATAGCTCTTAATGACAATGTGGATACTGCCAATTCACAGAGTGCAGAAATGGATATGATGCCGATCATGAACATTTTTAATGAATGGCATTGTGCGAACACTTCCCAAAAAATCAAAGCAGTATTTGCATCAAATGCAAAAGCAGGCAAATATAAAAGCTGTATTCCGTCATACGGATATGTCAAGGCTGATGATGAAAAGCATACGCCTATCATTGATCCGGAATCTGCCTCTGTTGTCAAGCACATCTTTGAATTGAGAGCAAAAGGCATTGGAATGCAGAGAATCGCTAAAATACTGAACGAAGAAAATGTTCTGTCTCCGTATGACTATTACTGTAAAAGGGTAGGCAAGTTCAATGCTCGACGTTCCGTGACACATTTATGGGGCAAAGATGCTGTTCGTCGAATCCTGTATAATCCCATTTACATCGGAACGCTTGCACAGCAGCGTTATACCTCAGTCAGCTACAAGAATCACAAAACGGTTTTTAAGGATGAAGAGGATTGGGTCGTCATCGAGAATAATCATGAACCTATTATATCTCAGGAACTTTGGGATAAGGTTCGGGAATACGATGTATCTGTTAGCAGAGGGAAAAGTGACAAAAATGGTGTTGTTTCGCCGTTTTCGGGTTTACTCTATTGTGCCGACTGCGGATTTAAGATGAAGAAAACTCAGCTGAAAATTAAGGGGAAAGAACCAGATGTTGCTTTTTCATGCGGCTACCATATGCGCTTTGGCAAGAACTACTGCTCTACTCATACGATCAGAGAATCTGTTCTTGAAGCTCTTGTAATTGCTGATATTCAGTCAAAGCTACAGTTGATGGTCAACGAAGAACAGGCACGCGATCAGTTCCTCAAAAAGAAAATGGGACTGCATAATGCCCAGACCGCCACGGATAATAAGCGTAAGCGTGAAGTGGAGAGTCGTCTTGCAGAGCTTGAAACACTGATACAGAGTGTTTATGAGAACATGGTTCTTGGTAAGGTATCAGAAGATCTATGCATCGGACTTCTCGATAAGTATCGGTCTGAAAAGAATGAGTTGGAAACAGAGTTCGACGAGATACAGAACAGACTTGATGCATTCAGTCAGGATGAGCACGATGTTGATGAGTTTATTCGCCGCTTGAAAAAGTATGCAAGATTTGAGGTGCTTACTCGTGAAATGCTTCTTGAACTGGTTGAGTATATCACGATAGAAGATGCACCGAGAACCCGAAATGCTCCAAGGACGATTCACATCTACTACAAATTCCTCGACAAAGCTCCTCTTAACAAACGTAATATTTTGATGTAAGCTTAAAACAATAACTCTCCATTTGGTGTGTTGACAGACAAGATAACAGCGTTGTATTGTCGTCTTTCGCAGGACGATATGTTACAGGGTGAGAGCAACAGCATCACCAACCAGAAAGCTATCCTCAAGAAGTATGCGGAGGATAACGGTTTCAGCAATCCCGTGTTTTATGTAGATGACGGAGTTTCGGGAACGACATTTGAGCGTGACGGCTTCAAGGCTATGATGGCAGATGTTGAAGCAGGCAAAGTTGGAACAGTTATCACCAAAGATTTAAGCAGACTCGGCAGAGACTACTTGAAAACCGGTGAGTACATTGAGATCATATTCCCTGACTATGATGTCCGTTATATCGCTATCAATGATAACGTGGATACTCTCAAGAGCGAGAATGAGCTGATGGCTTTCAAGAACATTTTTAATGACTGGTACGCCAGGGATACGTCGAAGAAGATTCGTGCTGTATTCAAGGCAAAGGGACAGTCAGGCAAACCACTTTCTCTGCCTATTTACGGGTACAAAGCATCTGAGGAAGATAAGCACAAGTGGATCATTGATGATGAGCCTGCAGCGGTTGTCCGCAAAATATACAAGCTCTGTATCAGCGGCTACGGTCCGACTCAGATTGCCCGTAAGCTGACAGAGGAAGGTATTCCCAATCCCACAGCTTATGCAATATCGCAGGGAAGAAACCCAGCCAACAAGAATTCAAGGCTTGATCGCTGGTGTACTGAAACTGTCATTGACATTTTAGAGCACCCCGAATACATCGGTCATACGGTGAACTTCCGTACACGCCGCAAGTCCTACAAGAACAAGCGTAAGATTGAAAATCCAAAAGAGGACTGGCTCATCTTTGAGAATACCCATGAGCCTATCGTCACACAGCAGGAGTTTGATCTTGTTCAGGAGATGCGTAAGAATAAGCGCAGAAATCAGAAGCAGGAAACTGTAAATCCGTTTTCGGGCATCTGTTATTGTGCTGATTGTGGGAAGAAGCTATATCTGTGCCGTTCAAGAAGCCTTAGTGAAGATCAGGAGCATCTGAAATGCTCCACTCATTCAGCTGATAAGGATAGCTGTTCAGCCCATTATATCAGGACTGTCGTTCTGAAAGAGTTGGTTTTAAATGCTCTGAACAAGCTTCTTGATAGTGTTAAAGACAATGAATCAGAGTTTGTTCAGACAGCTATGGACAATTCAGCTTCAAAGCATTCCTCAGATGTTTTCAAGGCAAAGAAAGCTCTCAATCAGGCTGAAAAGCGCATTGCTGAACTTGACAGGCTATTTGCAAGGCTCTATGAGGACAATATCTCAGGTAAGATCTCTGACGAGCGTTTTGCTATATTGTCCGCAGGATATGAGGACGAGCAGAAGAAGCTGAAAGCGAAAACATCAGAGCTTACTGCTTTTATTGAAACAGCAGAGCAGAAATGTGCTGATGTGAACTCCTTTATAAAGGTTGTACAGAAGTATGAGCATATTACCGAACTTACTCCTGAGATCATGCATGAGTTTATCGAGAAGATCATCGTTCACGCTCCGGATAAGAGCGATGGTCATCGTATTCAGCAGATCGAGATACACTTCCGCTTTGATGTTGCTGTCGCTACAGCAATTGCTGACAGCAAAGAATACGACAAAAAGAAAAAGGCTGCGTAACTGCGATGTTACGCAACCTTATCTTCAAATCACATAAACTGCTTTATGTGCGCCGCACTAACGGCAGCTTTTTTATTAGCTATTAAATCTCTGCAAAAACTGTTTTACACGGTCGGAAGCGTTTTCGCCGAAGAGCTGTTCCGGAGCTCCCATTTCGACGATATATCCATGCTCCATGAATATCACCTTATCGGCAACATCACGGGCAAAAGCCATTTCATGAGTAACTATGACCATTGTCATACCGTCCGCTGCGAGAGACTTTATTACCTTCAATATCTCGCCGGTAAGCTCAGGATCAAGAGCAGAAGTCGGCTCGTCAAAGAAGAGTATCTCCGGACTGAGTGCAAGAGCTCTTGCGATAGAAACTCTCTGCTGCTGACCGCCGGAAAGCTCGCACGGGTAAGAATCAGCCTTTGTTTCAAGTCCCATTTTTTTCAGCAGGGACATTGCATTCTTCTTTGCGTCCTCTTTATTCTGTTTCAGCACACAGACCGGAGCTTCTGTGATATTCCTGAGTACGCTCATATGCGGAAAAAGGTTGAAATTCTGAAATACAAGACCGGTTTTAAGACGTATAGCACGAAGGACCTTACTGTCAGCGTAAACTGTCTTTCCCTTTGCATTTTTTATCAGCATATCAGTTCCGCAGACGTTTATCTCTCCGCCGTTAGCTTTTTCAAGCTGGTTTATACAGCGCAGAAGCGTAGATTTTCCGCTTCCGGAAGGTCCTATTATAGCTACGACCTCGCCTTTCTGGACATCGAACGATATATCTTTGAGTACCTCAAGCTCGTCAAAGCTTTTGGAAAGATTCTTTACTTCAAGCATTGCCATGACCGTCACCTCTTACTTGTAGTAATTGAACTTTTTCTCGATAAATGAGAAAAGAAGTGTAAGTACACTCGCCATTACGAAATACATAACACCAGCCATAAACAGCGGTACAAGCGAACTCAGGCGGCTGCTCTGAGTTTCAGCGATATAGATAAGCTCCATATATCCGACTGTATTAGCGAGAGAAGTATCCTTGACAAGGGTTATAACTTCATTTGAGCTTGCAGGTATAACTCTTTTCACTACCTGCGGAAGTATTATGCGGAAGAAAGTCTGCAATCTGCTGAAACCCAATGCTCCGGCAGCTTCGTACTGTCCTTTCGGTATCGACTCGATGCCTCCACGGAATATCTCAGCGAAGTATGCGGCATAGTTGAGCACGAAGGCTACAAGCACCGCCCAGAAGATATAGTTTCCACGTATGCTGACTCCTGAGAGGAATTTCCGCAGCAGCTCAGGAGCAGAATCGTTTTTCTGCACCGTAGGTATGAAGTAGAACGCAACGATGACCTGAAGCATCAGAGGAGTGCCTCGCATGATAAGTATGTAGATATTTGTCAGCCACGATATCGGCTTTATCTTACACATTTTCAGCAGCGCCACTATCATACCTGCCGGTATCGAGAACAGAAGCGTAAAAGCAAACAATTTAAGAGTAGGTAAAACGTATTCAAGCATCAGCTTCAACAGCGTCAGCATATCATCTTTAGCCATTTTTAAACCGCCTTTAAAAATTTATATATACTGCATAAAAAAACACAGTACTTTTATTATAACAGAAAAAATCCGCAAATGCAAGGGAATATCACAAAAAAATCCGATTTTTTTGAACAATGGTCATTTTATTTAAAAAATAATCATTAATAATTCGTATATTGCTTTTTTTAGTCTTATACGTTATAATAATATCATACTACTGAAAATCAGCTTTGAAAGGAAACGATTCATTATGAAAAAAGCTTTAACTTTTATTTCAGCTGCCTTAATTATGGGAACAGTCCTCACCGGATGCGGAAGTGCAAAGGAAAACAACACTATCCACAGTGCTGATGACCTCGAAGGCAAAACTATCGGTACTCAGCTTGGTACTACCGGCTATATCTTCGCCGGCGATATCAAGGACGCTAAGGTCGAGCCTTACAATAAGGGCGCTGATGCTATACAGGCTCTCAAGCAGGGCAAGGTAGACGCTGTTATCATCGACAGTGAGCCGGCTAAGGTATTCGTTGACAAGAATGACGACCTCCAGATACTCAGTGATCCATTCGCTGTTGAGGAATACTCCATCGCTTACAAGAAGGGCAATGACGAACTCGGCAAGAAGCTTGACGAAGCTCTCGAAGACCTCAAAAAAGACGGTACTCTTGACGATATCGTAAACAACTGGATCAGCGACAGCGAAGAAACAAAGTCCTACGAGGATAATAACGACGACGTTTCAGCAGGTACTCTCATCATGGCTACAAATGCTGAATTTCCTCCTTATGAGAGCATGGATCACAACGAGATAGTTGGTATCGACGTTGACATGATGCACGCTATCTGCGACAAGCTCAATATGGAACTTAAAGTGGAGAATATGGAGTTCGATTCAATAATCGCTGCTGTTGACTCCGGAAAGGCTGACGTTGGCGTTGCCGGTATATCCGTAACTCCTGAGCGTGAGAAAAACGTTTCATTTACAAGCGGATATGCTACAACAACTCAGGTAATAATCACACGCAAGGACTGATCGGAGCGTAAAATGAAAAGTTTTTTGGAAAATTTACATGATACCTTCATCGTTGACGACCGCTGGAAATACCTCACAAACGGTCTGAAAACGACTTTGCTCATAACGTTCTTTGCCGTTATCATAGGTATGATACTCGGATTTATCATAGCTATAATACGTGCATCACATGACAAAACAGGCAAATTCAAAATACTTAACTTATTCGCAAAACTCTACCTCACTGTCATAAGAGGCACACCTGTCATGGTTCAGCTTCTTATCATATACTACGTAATATTTGCTTCGGTGAACATTGACAAGGTATTCGTCGGTATACTCGCATTCGGTCTTAACTCGGCAGCTTACGTTGCTGAGATAGTCCGCTCAGGTATAATGTCAATTGACAACGGACAGTTTGAAGCCGGTACAAGCCTTGGTATGAACTACTCAAAGACTATGGTATACATTATTATACCGCAGGCTTTCAAAAACGTTCTCCCTGCACTTGCAAATGAGTGTATCGTACTTCTTAAAGAGACTTCCGTTGCCGGATATATCGCTCTGGAAGACCTCACAAAAGGCGGAGATATCATCCGAAGCCTTACATACGAAGCATTCCTGCCGCTTATTGCTGTTGCGCTCATATACCTCATTATGGTAGTAGCTCTCAGCTCTCTTGTAAGCAGACTTGAAAGGAGACTCGCTAAAAGTGATAGAGGTTAAAGATCTGAAAAAGTCCTTTGGTGAGCTTGAAATACTTAAAGGAATAAATACTACTATAAATAAAGGCGAAAAAGTCGTAGTTATAGGTCCATCAGGTTCGGGAAAGAGTACTTTCCTCAGATGCCTTAACAGACTTGAACAGCCTACATCCGGCAAGATAATCTTTGAAGGAAACGACATAACTGATATGTCCGACAAGCAGCTCTGCGCCATAAGAGAAAAAATGGGAATGGTTTTCCAGCATTTCCACCTCTTTCCTCATCTGACCATAAAGAAGAATCTTACCCTTGCACCGGTAAAGCTCGGTCTCAAATCCAAGGAAGAAGCCGATAAAAAGGCTATGGATATGCTTAAAAAGGTAGGTCTTGCTGACAAGGCTGACGCTTACCCGAACCAGCTCTCAGGCGGTCAGAAACAGCGTATAGCTATCGCCCGTGCTCTATGCATGGATCCTGACGTTATGCTCTTTGATGAGCCTACTTCCGCTCTTGATCCTGAAATGGTCGGCGAAGTTCTCAATCTCATGAAACAGCTTGCCGATGAGGGTATGACTATGGTCGTTGTAACTCACGAAATGGGCTTTGCAAGAGAAGTAGCATCAAGAGTTATGTTCGTTGACGGCGGATACATCATGGAGGAAAACTCTCCGGAGGAATTCTTCTCAAATCCGCAGAACCCTCGTCTTAAAGAATTTTTATCAAGGGTGCTCTGATATGGTGCTTTCTTATCAGCTTTTCGACTTTCTTCACCCCGACTGCAAAATGATACGTGAACGTGTTTTCATGCAGGAACAGGGCTTTCAGAACGAATTTGACAATATTGACGATACTGCTCTTCATATCGTGGTATACGCCGATAATAAGCCTGCTGCGACCGGCAGACTTTACTGTGAAAGCGGCGAATGGCACATCGGACGTATTGCCGCTTTGCCGGAATACAGAGGATGCTCACTCGGAAGTATGGTCGTAACAGAACTTGAAAAAGCCGGCGCTTCCAGAGGCGTTAAGTTCATTTCGCTGTCAGCTCAGTGCCGTGCAGCCGGATTTTATGAAAAACTCGGCTACGCTCAGACAGACGACCTCCACGACGATGAAGGCTGTCCGCACGTTACTATGATAAAAAAATTATAATTCATTCAAAACATTAAAACGGACGGCGAATCGCCGTCCCTACAATTTGGCAATATACCGTATTTTTTGTAGGGACGACCATTGGTCGTCCGCTAATTTCATTACAAATAATATTTTTTCAGCAGGTCAAAGGGGACAATGCTTAGATTATAATATCAAG
>DEBW01000125.1:0-8111 GCA_002348905.1 Ruminococcus flavefaciens
TCAAGCAGGAGCTTTGCAGACTTTGAGTCAAGAGCGCCTGTAGGCTCATCAGCAAGTACAAGCTTCGGTGAGGTAACAATGGCTCTTGCAGAAGCTACACGCTGTTTCTGTCCGCCTGACATCTGATAAGGGTACTTATTCAGCACCTCTGTTATGCCAAGCTGTCCGGCAACGGTCTTTACCGCTGTGTCTATCTCCTTTGCAGACTTTTTCTGTATCGACAGTGCAAGTGCGATATTCTCGTAAGCTGTCAGAGTGTCAAGCAGGTTGAAGTCCTGAAAAATGAATCCGAGCTTCTCACGGCGGAACTTGTTCAGAGACTTGCCTTTCAGTGTGGTGATATCTGTATTTTCAAGAAATATATGACCTGATGTTACACGGTCTATAGTTGATATGCAGTTGAGAAGCGTAGTTTTTCCGCTTCCGGATGCTCCCATTATGGCGACAAATTCGCCGTTGCTGACAGAGAATGATATATCATCTATCGCTTTCGTAAGACTTGATTTGCTTCCGTAGTATTTTTCAATATGCTGTATGTTAAGTAATTCCATTTTAACAGCTCCTTTCTGTATACTATAATACAGCATTTCAAAGCTGCTGTCGTGATTCTAATATTACAGAACATTACATTTTCGTAATGTTAGAACTTGTAAAGTTCATTTTTGCCGAATGTTATGCTTATCTCCGTGAACTCTCCCTGTACTGAATCTGCGCTTACTCCGTGTCCGAGCTTTCCGCAGAGCTTTTTCACGATATAAAGTCCCATACCTGTAGACTTTTTATGTGTACGTCCGTTTTCGCCGGTAAAGGACTTTTCAAAAATATAAGGCAGGTCATTTTCAGATATCCCGATACCGTTGTCACGGAAATGCAAAACCGTCTTGTCAGGCATATCCTCAGCATAAACCTTTATTGAATCCGCATCGTATTTCATACTGTTTCCCATAAGCTGTCCCATTATGAACGACAGCCATTTTGAATCGGTCATAACTTCTGCATCAAGATTTTCAGTGTGGATCTCAATGTTCCGCTCCTGCAATTCCTCACGGTTTCTGACCGCTGTCTCTCCGAAAACACGTTTGAGCGAAACTGCTTTTATAACATAGTCCTTTTCAGCATTTCCGCTTCTTGCATAGTATAATACATTTTCAATGTACTCATCAATGTGTTTGAGCTGTTCGTTATACTTTGAATTGCCGTCATTATGGCACATGAGCTGCAAACCAGCTACAGGCAGCTTTATCTCATGAACCCACAATTCTATATACTCCCTGAAATCAGCACTGTCACGGCGATACTCAGCTATATTCTCACACATTGACTTGTCACTTTCCTGCAAAGCATCATATATTATCCTGCCTTCAAGAAATTCAGGTGATTCTGTCATCTCAGCAAGCAGATACTTTTTGTCAAGCTGTTCAAGGTCACTTGTAAGCTTGTCATAGAAGCTTTTCTTCCTAAAAAATTCCCACGCCTCCGCACTTGCTCCGCCAAGCAGAAATATCACGCTTATGATAATGACAGCTTCAAGTGATATATGAAACGCAAAAAGAAATACAATCATAATCAAAAGTGTGCCGGCAAATATAAGATATGCCGGCATACGGTCTTTTATAAATCCACTCAGTTTCATTTCAGAATATACCCCTGTTTTTTTCGTGTTTCGATAGCATCATGAAAGCCGAGGTCAGCAAGCTTTGTACGCAGACGGCTGATATTTACCGTAAGCGCATTGTCGTTGATAAATTCATCATTGTCCCAGAGGGCTGTCATAAGCTCGTCACGGGTAACTATCTCGCCGAGACGGTCAAGCATAAGCTGAAAGATTATCATTTCATTTTTTGTAAGTATCTGTTCGGTATCTCCACGTATCAGGCTTCCCTTGACCGTACTCACCTTCGCATCATGGTACATCTGCGATGAAACATTTTTTGATGTCCTTTTCAGTACAGCCGAAATACGCAGAAGCAGTATTGTCGGATTGTACGGCTTTGTCACAAAATCGTCCGCACCGTAGCTCATGGAAAGCACCTCGTCTATCTCAGAAGTACGGCTTGTAAGCATTATCACCGGAGTAGTGCTTTCCCTTCGGAAATCCTGCAAAAGTGTCTCTCCGTTAACGTTTGGGAGGTTGATATCAAGCAGGATAAGGTCAGCATCAGATTTTTTCATATATACGGCTGTATCAGTGAAATCAGTAACACAGTCCGTATCATATCCGGAATTTTTCAAAAGAACTGAAAGCTCGTCACGCAGAGCTTTTTCGTCCTCGATGATAAGAATTTTCATAAATAGTCTCCTTTTTGAAACAGATAAAGTTATTTTAACACATATAGTTATTTATTTCAAGTGCATAAAAATATAAAAAAATAATGGCTGCCAGAGTTTTCACCCGGCAGCCGTTTTCTTATTATGCGTAATTTATCGAAGGGTTCGGATACACTCTGTAGGCTGGACCATTCTCGCCTTTGTATCCGTCACCTGCCCATACCTCGACCTTTGAGAGATCCTCTACACGGTATACTACAAGCCAGCGTATAAGCGGAAGTGTTCCGCCGTCCTCACGCTTTCTGTAAGGCATTTTTACATAGAAAGTACCGTCCTTTTCAACATTTGCTTTTACAGCAAGGTCTTTTGCAAGTTCTTGGAGATAAGGATTATAAGCCTTGTCGGACTGGCTCCATGTATTCATGATACGTGTTATATTTGTAGGATCTTTCCAGTCTCCGCCTTTAGTATGAGGTATACCGTCAACACGGGCAACAACTGTAATGAGGTAGTTTCCTTCACCTCTTAACTTCTGATTACGATAATCTATTCTTTCTGAATATACATCGGTTCTCTGAGTTTTATCATATGTGTAAGAGCAAAGCACTATTCCGCCTTCTTCGGTAGCTTCGTAATATGTAAATTTTGTTCTATCTGATTGAGAATAGAAGGAATCATAGGCTGCATCACTTGTTGTAAGCGCATGAAGTGCAGATAAATATATAGTTCTGCCATTAGCAACAGTTGCTTTTTTCTTGGCACGATTCACATATGCCATTATCGACGGTGTAAGAATAGCACCAAGTATGCCGATTATCGCAAGAACTATAATTAATTCGATCAGAGTAAAACCTTTTTTCTTCAACATAAATGCCACTTCCTTTTTTTCAATATCCAATAAAAAGTAATGTATTCTATGGTTATATAATACCATAATTGTTAAACTAATTTGTGTACATTTTGTTAATAATGCACTTTTGCAAGCCTTTTTCGTACAGTTGAACAACACTTTCAAATACGATTTGTATACAATGACAAGTATTATTTATTACGAAACGTACAATATCGTAATTCTGTTCCAAAAGGTATTTTTAAGCTATATAAGGTAAAATCAAAAAGGAGCACAGCAACTCAGCCGTGCTCCTGATCGTCATTATTTTATCACTGTTTTCAACCCAAAGTATAATAGCACTACAACTCCAAGTATGATTCTATACCATCCGAACACTTTAAAGTCGTGCTTCTTGATATAGTCCATGAGGAACTTGATAACAAATATAGAAACTGCAAATGCTACAGCCATACCTATAAGAAGTACGCCGAGCTGTGAGGCTGTAAATCCGCCTGCATCACCAAGTATGTACTTGGCTATTTTCAGAAGGCTTGCTCCGAACATTACAGGTACTGCAAGGTAGAATGTGAATTCTGCCGCAGTTGTTCTCGATATTCCGATAAGCAGAGCGCCTACTATTGTAGCTCCTGAACGTGAAGTACCAGGGAAAAGTGCTGCGATAAGCTGGAAGCCGCCGATTATAAGTGCCGCCTGATAGGTCAGCGCATTTATATCGTTAACTTTAGGTGTACGTTTTTTATTCCAGTTCTCGACCAAAATAAATGCAACGCCGAATACGATAAGTGCTATCGCTACTACCCACGGATTGTAGAAATGTTCGTCTATCCAGTCATCAGCAAGAACTCCGATAACAGCGGCAGGTATACAAGCCACTACTACCTTGAACCACATCTGCATTATATCTACGTTTACATATGCGCCAAAGCCTTCTTTTTTCCACGGTTTCGGGTTATTCTCCTTGCTGAACGGGAACAACTTCTTCCAGAAGATTATCACGACTGCCATTATAGCTCCGAGCTGTATTACAACATCAAACATCTTGATAAATTCCTTGTTCGTGACATCATTATCGCTTACATGAAGTTTCAGGAACTCGTCAACTAAGATAAGATGACCGGTACTGCTGACCGGCAGCCATTCTGTGATACCCTCGACAATGCCGAGAATAATGGATTTAATAAATTCTAATACCATTGTTATGTCCTTTCCTTATTATAATATAGTATATCAGCATAAAGCCTGCTAATTATAACACACCTTACAATATATGTCAAGTCATACATCGTTATTACGTACAAGACGGAATTTTCGCTTTGTAATTGTAAGTACGCCGTTCTTTTTCAGTTTTGATATTTCACGCTGCAATGCACTTCGGTTTACACACAAATAATCAGAAAGCGCTGTTGTCGAAAACGGTATCTGCGGAGACCTGCCTTCCGGGGTATTGTCCTCGGTTATCTGCAAAAAGCTTATCAGCTTATCCTCGATGCTTCGCTGGCTGAGTATCTCTATTCGTTCACTTAATGCTATAGCCTTTTCTGACATCAGCATGAGAAGATTCTCAACTGCCATTGAATGACACTGGCAGGCTTTCTCACAGCGTTTAAGTATCTCGCTCCGGCGGAAGAACATCACTTCACAATCTGAGGCTGCCACTATCTGTATCGAACTTCTGTGCGAACCGGCAAATGTGAAAAATTCACCGAATATCCCCTGTTCTCCGAGAGTTTCGACTATTGTGCGTATTCCGTTGATGTCATAACGTATCATATCAGCACTGCCGGAAAGGATAACTCCTATCTTGTCGCTGTTTCGGGAATAATCAGTAATACAGCTTCCTGAGCGGTACTTTTTCACCTCTGTATCAAAGCACTGCATCATGCGCCGGCAGTCGATGCTGTCAATGCCATTAAATAAAATGTTTTGTTCAGGTAACATAAAATTTTCTCCTTTGTTGCAAATGCAACAGATTTTTTGCTTATAATATGATACAATATATTCAGACAAAAGTCAAGCAAACATTCAGAAATTTATGTTAGTTTTTCACAGGAGATGTTTTAAATGAAGATAAATGTTATCGGCGAAAAGCTCCCTCAGCAGGAGATCGACGCTTATATCGAATACGGAAAAAAGAAATATCCTGACAGGATAATCAAGGAAATGACGATCAAGACAGACGGTGATTTCGTTGACCTGCGATACGATTTCGCTGATATCCCTTTTGACAGGATAAGACGTATAACCGGCTACCTTGTCGGTACTCTCGACAGATTCAACGACGGTAAACGTGCTGAAGAACACGACCGTGTAAAGCACACAGTATCATGAAAAAGCTTGGATAAGAGCAGGTTTCTTCTCTTATCTGGTTTTATATATTTTCTAATAAACGGAGGTAATAATTATGGCAAAATATGTATGTCCGGTATGCGGATACGTTCACGAGGGCAATGAACCACCTGAAAAATGTCCACAGTGCGGAGTTCCGGGATCAAAATTCAAGGCAATGGACGAAGGAAAAGAACTCGTTTTCGCTTGTGAGCACGTTCTCGGAGTTGCTAAGGACGTTACTGATCCTGAGATAATCGAAGGTCTTCGCTCAAACTTCACAGGTGAGTGTACAGAAGTTGGTATGTATCTTGCTATGGCAAGAGTTGCTTACAGAGAGGGTTATCCTGAAATAGGCGCATACTGGGAAAAAGCTGCTTTTGAAGAGGCTGAACACGCTGCAAAATTTGCAGAGCTGCTCGGTGAAGTACTCTCCGACTCTACAAAGGAAAATCTCGAAAAGCGTGTAGCTGCTGAACACGGTGCTACAGAGGGCAAGCTCAAGCTCGCTAAGAAGGCTAAGGAGCTCAACCTTGATGCTATTCACGATACAGTTCATGAAATGGCAAGAGACGAAGCCCGCCACGGCAAAGCTTTCGCAGGACTTCTCAAGAGATACTTCTCATAAATACATATCAAAGCGGCTGATACACTCAGCCGCTTTTTAGTTTGTTACAAAAATATAAACTTTTGCAATTGCTATTGACAAAAGCTAAGTTTTTGTGATATAATTAATAAAATTCATCATTATGCAAATATGTTTTATGGTGAATTTAGGCAATTCCAGCAGTTTTTATACTGCGCTATCACGAAAGGAACGATCTTATGAACAAAAACTGGGGTTATGAAGCAGTATTCTACCAGATCTACCCACTCGGACTTTGCGGCGCACCTTTTGAAAATGACGGTGTGCAGGAACACCGCATACTCAAAGTCATCGACTGGGCTGACCATATCGCCGATATCGGCTGCAATGCAGTATACTTCTCGCCGATATTCGAGTCCGACACTCACGGCTACAATACCAGAGATTACTGCAAGATAGACTGCCGTCTCGGTACAAACGAGGACTTCAAGCAGGTATGCGATGCGCTTCACAAAAAAGGCATCAAAGTCGTACTTGACGGTGTTTTCAACCATGTAGGACGTGGATTTCCTCAGTTTCTCGACGTTTGTGAGAAAAAATGGGACTCTCCTTACAAGGACTGGTTCTTTATAAATTTCGACGGAAACAGCAACTATAATGACGGTCTGTGGTACGAAGGCTGGGAAGGTCATTTTGACCTCGTAAAGCTCAATCTCCGCAATCCTGCTGTTGCTGACCACCTGCTCAACGCTGTGAAGTACTGGATAGAGTATTTCGGCATCGACGGTATACGCCTTGATGTTGCTTACTCTCTCGATTTCGACTTCATCAAGCGTCTGAGAAGCTTTACAGACAGCCTCAAAGAGGACTTTTTCCTTATCGGCGAACTTCTTCACGGTGACTACTCACGCTGGGTAAATCCTGAGATGCTGCACTCTGCAACAAACTATGAGTGCTACAAGGGTATGTATTCCAGCTTCAATTCGATGAATATGTTCGAGATATGCCACTCACTCAAAAACCGTTTTGGCCCTGAACAGTGGTGTCAGTACAGAGGTATGCACCTTCTGAATTTTGCTGACAACCACGACGTTACAAGAGTTGCAAGCATACTCTCTGAACCTGCTCACCTGCCGCTCATCTACACCTTGATGTTCGGTATGCCGGGAATCCCATGCATTTACTACGGAAGCGAATGGGGCGCAAAAGCTGACAAAAGTCAAGGCGATCCTGCTCTCAGACCAGCATTTGAAGCTCCTGAAAGCAATGAACTTACCGAGCATATCAAGCGTCTTGCAGCTGCACACAAGGAATGCAAGGCTCTTTGCTACGGCGATATAAAAATACCTGTACTCACAAACAGACAGTGCGTGATACAGCGTGATTTTGACGGTGAACGTGTATTCATCGCAATAAACGCAGACTCTCAGCCGTTTACCGCTCATTTCGATGCAGGCTACGGTCTTGCAGATGATTTCGTTACCGGCGGTACACACGATTTCGGCGGCGGAAGTCAGCTTGAACCTTTCAGCAGCCATATCTGGCGCTGTAAATAAGATAAACAGCCGGTCATCTTCACTACGGATGACCGGCTGTTTGTATATCACTTCTTGCTCAGTTCGTTTCTGAGATATTCATATCTTTCATGTTTTTCAGTTTTGGCAAAATGGATTTCACGGAATTGCTCAGGATTATTCTCGTAGTTCAGTATCTCATCGCCAAACTGCTCACTTGTAAGGTCAAAAACAACACCGCCAACGACATTATAGCAATGATAGTTTCCGCCCGGACGAAGTATACCGTATACCTTTCCGCCGAATATATCCTGTACTAAAAATGCAGTTATCGAGCACTGTCCAAGTGTCATATTTTCCTTGCTCCAGCCTTCACGAAGTCTTGGCGCACAGGTATACTCACACCATATTTCAGAAAGAGCATCGTACAGGTCATAAGGTGTACCTATCCCCTTGTATGTTTCATTGATCGGCTTTACATCTTTAAGTCCGGCATTATCGCAGCCGTAAAACTTGTATCCCATAGTATTCTCCTTTAGAACCTGTCCACATAGGGTGAATGTAC
>DEBW01000125.1:8258-22963 GCA_002348905.1 Ruminococcus flavefaciens
CCCTATGTGGACAGGTTCTTAAATAAGATACCACCATTATACAGCAATATCCATGCTTTGTCAACGAAAAAGTCCTCCATGAAGGAGGACTTTTCTATTAAAGATTGTTTACGTTGATAACAACATTCTGTCCATTTGAAAGGGTTTTCTGCTTTGCAATACTCATAGCCTTATCCATTTTGAGAAGGAGTGTATTACAGCTTGAATGTGTACCAGGCACACAATTGTAGTAACAGCCTGCTGCAAGGCACTGAAGTGAAGCACTATCCAGTTCTACCTTGTGAGAGATAGTTCTTGCTATCGGGAGAATTACATCAGTCTCGCCATTTTCATCGAGGACATCCTTGAAAACAAAACAGAACTCATCATTATCAGTGCTGTATATATCAGCAACATCACCGAAAGTCTTTTTAAGCGCCTTGGATATCGTAAGCACATACTCATCAGCTGTACTTCTTCCGTAACGCTCGCTTACGTTATCATAAGAAAGTATCTTAAAGAGTGCTATAGATATATCTTCGACCTTAACCTTTGCATCAAGATCCATTTCAAGACCATAACGGTTTCTGAAACTTGTAACGATGTTTGTGTAAGCGATACTGATAGACTTTTCACGGGATTTTTCAGCTTTCAGGTGCTCTGCTCTTATAGCTTCAGCGGCAACCTTGGCATTCTTCTTCATCTTCTTTATTCCTATGATACCGATAGTAAGTGTAACAAGGAGGAATATGAGTACAAACAGGAACTGCTGAGCACAGCGAACAAAGAAATCGTATGTAGCTTTATTCTGAGCGTCGAATGTTTTGTTAACAGCTTCTTCAGCTGCATCTTTAAGAGGTTCGATGTTGTTGGAGTATTTTGTTTCGATAGTATTCAGGTATGCATCAAGCTCTTCACCTGAAACTTCCATCTTTTCTGCAAATTCATCATTAAAATCTTCAAGAGCCTTTTTGTAAGCTTCTATCTTGCTTTCAGCATCAGAAAAGCTATCTCTGAGTTTCGGATCAATGCTTTCAAGATTGATGTCAGTGTAGTCTTTTGACTCAGTTTTGATCTTCTCAAAAGCCTCATTAATGTTTATCATGTCCCTTTTGGCAGTAATGTCCTCCTCCTTATGCACAAGCATATCGAGCGATTTTTCACTGACAGTCTGAACGTTCTGCTGTACCTGAGCAATGTGACTAAGCGCAGATTCAGCGTGATAAAGGCCATAACCTGAACGCATGAATGCCATCTGCACTGCACCTATATTTAAAAGCGAAAGCACAACAAAAATTGCCGTCATACGTCTGAATTGTGCAGGATCGTAGCCCTGTAACTTGTTCTCATCTTTTGATTTGTTTGCCATAATGATTCCCTCCGAATTTATGCTCTGTGTGCATGATAAACGCAGACAGAACATACTTTACCGCAGAAATACCGCTCCGCAGTCTCAATTTTCCAATATATATAATGATATAGCCCTACTGAAAAGATATACTCCTCTTTACATCTTCCTTCCCAAGAAAAGCGGTTGACATAGCTATGTCAGCCGCTTTTTTATTATCTTGTCATCATGTCGCCAGAATTTTGTCAGAAGTTATTTTAAATCCCGGAATTAAAACCAGAACCAGAACCATGGATCATAGTAGCCAAAATCATAGCTTGTAAGGTATGGACGTGACTCGTTGAGTGAGCCGTAGTAGCAGGTCTGTCTTGCAACTGTGAATACACCTGCTGTTGCGGAAGTTACTATATAATTTCTGCAATCAAGCTTAACTGTAAGAGCCTCTGTATTTCCATCAGCATCCTTTATCTCGCCTGCGAATGAACCGTCAGTGTATGCGAGGTAGCCGGAAGCTGTTGAAGTCTTAGCGTATACCTTAGGTACAAGCCAGCCTTTCTCGTACTGATATGTAACGTAAAGCTTGAGAGTATCAAGGTTCATGCTCTTTTTGCCCTGTGCAGCCATAAGGCAGCTTGACATCTTTGCAGCATACTGTGAGGAATTATCACAAGCTCTGCTCATATCAACATTTTTCAGTGAGATGTACTTTGTTCTGTCGTTGAGCTTACGGACTGTACCCTTCATATTGAGCACCTTATAGCCTGTCTCAGTCTTTGCATAGCCATAGTAGTAAACGTCATCACTGTCACCGAAGAAGCAGAAAGTATTATAATCAACGCCGTCAATTACGTGGTAGCCGCTGTAGATACCCCACTCGTTAGCCATGAATGCTTCATTATTTGACCAGTCAAGGTTTGTTATATAATTGTCATCTTTAAGAAGAAGCTCTGTGCGCTGACCTCTTACATACTCTATCGTGCCTGAGTTCTTTCCTGTGCTGCATATTGCAGAATAGTCGCCTGTTCCAGCGCCGTATGCTCCGAGGAAGCTTCCAAGGCTTGCGTTGAACACCTTCATCATGCCAGCCATTGAAGGATCAGCAATGCTCATATCGAATCCGAAGAGGCTTGTTGTGCCGATATCACGTCCGATCTCAGATATCTCACCGTCAGCGTATGTGACATATACCATTGAGTCGTTTTCAACAACAACGCCCTTTCCTTCATTCGCTTCAACATTGAAGTATACTACAGCAAGATTTCCTTCATCGTTAAGACCGTAGAATGAAATATCCTTGCCGTCTTTAAGAGTGCCGTCAACTATGCTTATCTTATGAACGTTATCATAGAAACTGAAAGTATCGCCGTCTACAGTATAATTATAAGCTGTATCAGCCACACTCTGAGTTACTGCGGCATCTTCCGGAACGAGAGCTGCATTTGCAGACATAGGCGCAATAGCAGAAGCTGCTGCTATACAAATAGTTGAAAGAATAGCCAGAGATTTCTTGAATTTTTTCATAAAAACACACTCCTTGATGTACAACGCCGCCATATTAAGGCGAATGATGTTGGAATATTGCAAACAATCTTTATGTTGTCCGCTGAGTATATAATAACATACTGTTGACCAAAAGTCAAGTATTTGTGACAAAAAGGTGTACAAACTTTGAACAACTTTTTTGTACAAACTACAAAATAAGTTGTCTTTATTTCAGCATAATATTGTTAATATTATATTTAAAACTTGTTCATTCTAAGATTCACTTTGCAAAATGTGTTGAAGCGGTGAACATCTCGCCGCTATACTTCAAGCAATATCTGAACAGTCTGTTATGATAATCCGCAATATACGGTCAGCAGACTGCAAGAAGCGCTGTTTCAAGGCATTTTCAATGTTAAATTACATTCTGTATTTTTATAAATATATATACTTTGTATATTTATCACATAAAATTTACAAAAAATCTATACAAAACTAAAATAATGTGATATAATATTATTATATCAAACTGAAAGGCAGGTTTACTATGGACTACAAAACTTTTTCGGAACAATTCCGACCTATCACCTGTATAATATCTGTTGAAACATATCCTGATGGCTCATACGGCAATATACGCATAGTGACCGGCAATACTCCATATATGAACTCTATGCAGTATTTTGATTCTATCGGCGCTGAAGGAGTTGCTCAAAAAGAATTTATCCCTAACCAGCCTTATGAATATTACCTTCCGAAGGATCTTAATTTCGAGGATTTCTGCTATCGCTGTGCTGTACTCGGTCAGCCTTTGCACAGCTATGTCAGCCCTGAACGCTATGATTTCTGGATTGACATAAATATGCTGCCGATAGTCTCAGACAAAGAAAATGTCCACTATTGCAGCTACACTCAGACCATAAGCAAAACTGTAAGACCTGAGCTTATGTCAGAAATATCCCCTGACATAGCAAATATCGTTCTCAGTACCTGTCTGAAACTGCGTGGCAGGACTGACCTCAAAGCGGCACTTGATGAAGTTATCATTGATATACGTGACCAGTGTAATGCTGAGCACTGCTGTATCCTTCTTACTGATGATAATAACAGATCATGCACAGTTCTGTGCGAGGCTCTGAGCAAAGGCACTAAGCTCGTTTCTATGAATTGCTATGTTGATGACGATTTTTATGATATTGCTTCTTCATGGCGTGAAACTATCGCCGGAAGCACCTGTGTCATTGCTAAAAACGAGTATGAATGGAACATTCTTAAAGGACGTAATCCTATATGGTATGATTCATTGCAGTTAGCCGGTGCTGAGAGCATTATCCTCTTTCCGCTAAGGTCAGGCAACGAGATATTAGGCTATATATGGGCAATCAACTTCAATATGAGCGATGCTCCGAAAATAAAAGAGACTTTAGAGCTTACCACATATTTTATTGCATCCGAAATTGCAAATTACCAGCTTATACAGCGCATGGAAACTCTCAGCTCTATCGATATGCTGACCGGAGTTATGAACCGCAATGCCATGAATAATCGTATTGATGAAATATGCAGCGCTAATAACTACCACGCCGAAAAAGTCGGTATTGTCTTTGCTGACCTGAACGGTCTTAAACGTGTAAACGACAAGGACGGACATTTTGCCGGTGATATGCTTTTGAAAAATGCCGCTATAGCTTTGCAGAGGAACTTCTCAAACTGCGAGATATACCGTGCCGGCGGCGACGAATTTATGGTCATCGCTGTCGATATGGACGACCATGAGCTTGAATCAAGAGTTGAACAGCTAAGAAAAGAAGCCTCCGATCCTGAAAACGTCTGCTTTGCCGTCGGACTTTGCATACAGAGCACTGAAAATATAAGGCTTGCTATGCGTATTGCCGATGAACTTATGTATAAGGACAAAGCTCGTTATTATCAGCTTCACCCTGAGATCACACGTAACTGAAAAAATTCTGCCGGATGTCAAAAATACATCCGGCATTTTTAAGGAGTAAAATATGTACTACGAATATCTTGAAAAATTAAAACATCTTCTCGCAATTGAATACAACTGCTCTCCCGAAGATTTTGACAAAACCGAAAACATCCTTACTATATCTGCACTCAATGAAGGCAGAAGAGTTTATTCACCCGAAAAATACTTCTTTAACATGGTGACTTTAGGCGGAAATATCGTTGTTACTGCCGAAGAATGTCTGCACGACTTTCTTACGAAACATATATACTGCGTAAAAAGTCACAAGCTTTTTAAAGTACCTAATCTCTTGCCTCTGAACGATGAACTGAACAATTTCGGCTATCAGCTCACTGCAACTCATCATATGTTCCTCCCCTGTAAAAACACTGAACTCGCTTCGGATATTCCGGTAAAATGGTTCTTCGATGAGGAGATACACCAGTTTTACGGCGATGAGAGATTCCATAATGCGATATGCGCCGAATATCTCCCATACCGTCCCGACAGAATAGTTGTATGTGCGTATGACGGGGATAATATCATGGGTATGGCTGGTTGTTCCGAGGATGCTCCGCACTGGCAGCAGATAGGTATAGATGTTATGCCGGAATACCGCTCAAAAGGCGTGGGTACTTACCTTGTAACTCTGCTGAAAAACAAAATAATCCAAATGGGAGATATCCCGTTTTACGGCACTGATATCGGCAATTACCACTCATGGAACATCGCATTGAACTGTGGTTTCAAACCTGCGTGGCTCGAAATCGGCGCTGAAAAGACGAAATAATTCTCCTTTATGTAGACTTTTCAAGCAGCACATATACAATACGCTAACATGATTGTAAAATCAGCAGCAAATATAAATACAATCTGTATATTTCAAAACAAATATTAATAGTTTATTCATATTTTCTTCACATATTCTTTATATTTTCACAAGCTTATCACATTCGCTTGATATTATTTATTCACAGAAAAGACACATTTAACACATATTTTCTTAATATTCAGCTCTTTTCTGAATAAAATATAAAGGTGGAATGGATATGAGTAATGGCTCTGAACACAGGTTTGAATTTAACGCTGTAAGAATAACAGGACTGCTTCTGATAGTCTTAGGCATGGCGTTCATTGTTTTCTTCGGCATAAACATGAACCAAAAAAGCAGCAATATTCCTGAGCAGGAAACATCCGATGAGTCAGATGATATTGCTGATGAAGCTTTGCGTGACGAGGAAAGGCTGCGTGAAAACAACATAAAAAATACCGCTTCTTCCAGTATTCCGATGCTTATTATCGGTGCTCTTATGACATTCGCCGGCGTACCGATGTTCTACAAGCCATACGTTGACAAAGGTATAAAACTCCGCCGTCAGCGTAAAAAGCGCAAGGAAGAGATACCTGATAAAGAGCCCGAATTTGATTATCCCGACGATGAATCTAACTTCATTCTCCGCCGTGAGACATACGAACTTCTGCATAAAGAGCAGCTCGAAAACATACGAAAAAAATATCAGCAAAGACAATAACAAAAGACCGGATACATTCCTTTGTATCCGGTCTTATTCATTTGGTTATACACTTTATCCTGCCTTTTTTTACAATGAACACTCTCTCGGAAATATCCATGAGAGCTTTATCATTATACGAATCAGTATAAAAGCTGTCTATCTTTTTTCCGCCGTAAAGCTCTTTATACTTTCTTACCTTGTTGTCGCCGAAGTTGAAATACGTTACTTCTCTCTTTTCGGCATCAACTTCACTGCTGATTATATTTGAAGTATTCAGCCGGTCCTTTATGCCGTTTATGAGAAAGTCAGGAGTTGCTGTAATGATTATATCATCTTTTCCTATCCTTTTCAGCATACGCTCATCAAGCTTACAGCTATGCTTCTTCCAGAAGCTTTCAACAGGTTCAAGAAGTCCATTTTTATCCTTTATAGCAGACTTGAAGCATCGGTTTATCGCCATTTGCATATTGTCCTTATCCACAAGGCACAGCTTATACTTTATCAAATTATAAAAAATCGTAGGTACAAAAAAGAGTATGCGCTTATTGCTCTTTATCATGAAAAACGCAAGGTCAACGGCGCTTTCGCCACGATATATCGTGTTATCAAAATCAAAAACTTTTATAATTATCACCACTTTCTATGTTATTATAACATAAATCGACATTATCTGCAAGAGCAGACAGATAAAAAGGTGATAATCAAAATATCAGTCCTTTATAAATACGAAATCGTCGCCTGTATTCTCTTTATTGTCACTCCAGAAAAGTCCCTCGTCTGTTACCTTGATATAGCCTGTACCGTCGGTATATTCAGTCTCGAACTCACATGAGCCGTCCTCGCTGTATGTGAGATGCTTCTTTGTGCAGTCAGAGTATTCAAGAACCTGTCTGCCGCTGAATTCTCCTGTAAAGTCCCATGTTGCTGACTCAGATGCACTGCCAGCCCAGTCGATATGTACATTGTAGCCGTTTTCAGTATTTACATCTTTTGTAATGGTAACTACTCCCCTGCCTGCATGAGATTCTCTGTAATCTCCTACAAATGGATCGCTTTCATCGCTTGTCATTCTTGTTTCAGGATCAAAATCGTTAGGGTCAGCATATGGCAGAAGCTTGAATGTATACTTGATTCCGTTCATATTGCCAACGATGTTGCCGTCTGCGTCAGTGCTCATGGTCATTGCAGAATTAGCCTCTACACCGCCCATATGGAATATTACCTCGTCCTTTGACTGCTCGCACTCAAATCCAAGTCCCATTCCTGTTTCAAGTGAAGTTGTCTTACCGCTCTTTGTATCGTAGAATATGTAGTATACTACGGCATTATCATTTTCAGTAACTTCGTATACGCCCTTGCCGAACCATGCGAAATCAAGCGGAGCTTCTTCTGATGCGGATGATCCGCCCTCAGATGCTGCATTGCCGGAAGCTGTCTTTTCATCGCTGCCGTTTTCACCAGAAGCTGCTGCATCTGTAGTCTCGCCGGAAGCCTCTGTAGTTGCTGACTGCTTGGAGTCAGGAAGTGATACAGAACCCTCGTCCTCTGCCTGCTTGCCGCATCCGCAGAGCATAAGTGTAAGAGCCATTGCCAGAACCATTTTCTTTTTCATTTTAATATCTCCTTTTAACTGATTCTCCGTAATTATTCCGGATTTGCTTTATACATTCTATCACTGTTGCCTGCAATTGTCAATTGACAAAATGGTAACAACAAAAAAACGATTCAATTACTATCTTCAACGCATGGCTTACGCATATATGATGCAGATAAAGAAAACGAGCAAAATTTACAAAATAATCATATTTTTCGAGAATAATCTGCTGAAAATAATTGACTTTCCAAACAAATCGTGATATAATATCCATATACAGTTCTTGCGTTAACAATATATTCATATAATTACTAAATGAAACAAGGTGAGTGACTATGGAAAGATACCAGTTTGGTGATGCAGAACGCTTTCATATGGAAAATGCCAGGATCCCTTTTGCTATATATCAGTTTATAGACAAACGTGTGGTTACATTAGTTGTTTCTGCCGGATTCTGCGACCTTTTCGGATATGACGATATCAATGAAGCGTATCATGATATGGATAATGATATGTACAAGGATACTCACAGAGATGATTCTGCAAGAATAGCCGATGCCGCTTTCAGATTTGCCACTGAAGACGGCAGATACGATGTCATTTACCGCTCAAAAAATAAAAAAGGTCCTGGTTTCAATATAATACACGCTCAAGGCGAACATATCACTACTGAGAACGGTATGCGTATCGCACAGGTATGGTATACCGATGAGGGAATATATGCCGAGGAAGATACCACTGATGTAACACTGCTGAACCAGTCACTGAAAAACGCTCTCTACGGAGAAAGTTTCATAAAAGCAAGCTACTATGACCACCTTACAGGTCTGCCAAGCATGACTTACTTCTTTGAACTGGCTACCGCAAAGAAAAATGATATCCAGAAAAACGGCGGAAATCCTGCCATTTTGTTCATGGATTTCAGCGGAATGAAGTACTTCAACCATAAGTACGGTTTTGCTGAGGGCGACAAGCTTTTGCAGAGTTTCTCAAGGATACTTGCTTCATACTTCGGCAACGATAATTGCAGCCGTCTCGGACAAGACCACTTCGCCGTTATAGCACCGTCTGACGGGCTGGAAGAAAAGATCAATGCTATATTTGAAAAATGCAAAAGCATGAACGACGGTAATACCCTGCCTCTGCACGTTGGTATATACTGCCACTGGTTTGACGGAATAGTTGCAAGTATGGCGTGTGACAGAGCCAAATTTGCCTGCGATACACTTAAAAACCTCTATTCCTCCGAATTCAGTTACTACAATATGTCTATGAAAGACACAGAGGAAAAACAACAGTACATTATAGCTAATATCGACAAAGCTATTGAAGAAGGCTGGATACAGGTGTATTATCAGCCGATTATCCGTGCGGTGAACGGCAGAGTTTGTGACGAAGAAGCTCTTGCACGCTGGATCGATCCGGCAAAAGGCTTTATGTCTCCCGGAGATTTTATACCGATACTTGAAGACCACAGGCTTATATACAAGCTTGATCTATATGTACTTGAATGTGTTCTTGTAAAAATAAAGACCTTGCAGAGAGCAGGATTGCATATAATGCCGCAGTCAATAAACCTTTCACGCTCCGACTTCGATACCTGCGATATCGTTGAGGAGATAAGCAAGAGAGTCGATGATGCCGGCATAAGCCGCAGCATGATAACTATTGAGATAACCGAAAGCATCATCGGCAAGGATTTCGACTTTATCTGCTCACAGATAGACCGTTTCAGAGAAAACGGCTTCGCTGTATGGATGGACGATTTCGGAAGCGGATATTCCTCGCTCGATGTCTTGCAGAGCGTACACTTCGACCTCATCAAGTTCGATATGCGCTTTATGCAGAATCTGGGCAAAGGCAACAAAGGCAGGATAATACTTACCGAACTGCTTAAAATGGCTACCTCTCTCGGAGTTGATACTATATGCGAAGGCGTGGAAACTCTTGACCAGGTACACTTCCTACAGGAAGCCGGCTGTTCAAAATTACAGGGCTACTACTATCAGAAACCTATACCAGTTGAAAAAATCCTCGAAAAATACGCTAAAGGCATACAGATAGGCTTTGAAGATCCTGCCGAGTCGCAGTACTATGAATCTATCGGCAGACTAAATCTCCACGACCTTTCTATCATTGCTCAGGAAGATATCAATAAATTTGACAATTTCTTCGATACTATACCAATGGCTATTATCGAGATACAGGGAAATTTGCTTCGTTTTACAAGAACGAACCAGTCTTACCGTGACTTCATGTTAAGATATTTCAAGTTTGAGATAACTGATAAGGCTGATATCTTCCCGCAAGCTCCCGACTCTGAAAGATCTGCATTTTTCCAAGGTCTTATGAAAAGCCGTTCAACAAACAAGACCATATTCATTGATGAATATCTCTCTGACAATATCATGATACGCTCATGTGTGCGCCGCATAGCTATCAACCCTAATACAGCCACATCTGCAACCGTCGTTGCGGTACTCTCAATATCAAACAGCAATAACGGCACTACATATTCTAAAATTGCAAAGGCGCTTTCCGCTGACTACGTAAATCTTTACTACGTTGATATGGAATCAGAACATTTTATTGAGTATTCTTCAAAACCCGGAGAAGATGAACTGACCATTGAACGTATCGGTGAGGCTTTCTTCAGCGAAAGCCGCAAGGATGCTCTCAAATACATCCACTACGATGACAGGGATTGTTTCATAAATTCGTTTACAAAAGAAAAGGTTGTAAACGAGATAAATAAACAGGGAACTTTCACTCTTATCTACAGGCTTCTCATAAAAAATACGCCTATTTACGTACATATGAAAGCTATGCGTATGCAGAAAGATCCCAGTCATATCATAATCGGCGTAAGCAACATCGACTCAAATGTGAAACAGACTCAGATGCTTGAACGTGTCAAGCGCAACGAACAGGTGTATTCAAGAATAATGGCTCTCTCAGGCGACTACATATGTATGTATACCGTCGATCCTGAATCCGGCGACTATTTTGAATACAGCGCCGCAGATGCTTACCGAGGTCTTGGATTTGCAAAGGAAGGCAAGAACTTCTTCACGCAGGCAAAAATAGACTGCACTGCCGCTATACTCCCTGACGACCAGCAAAAATTCATTGAACACTTCACCAAAGATAACGTTATGAAAGAAATCAGCAATAACGGCATATTCAAAATGAATTACAGGCTGATAATATCAGATCAGACACTGCTTGTTGACCTCCGAGCTGCTCTTATAAAAGAGGACGATGTAAATAAACTTGTTATCGGCGTGAGCAAGATACAATAATCCTTTCCATACATACCAAAACCGGCACTTTTTTGTGCCGGTTTTGTGGTAATATAGAGGAGTATCCAAACTTCTGCACAAGCATCAGCTTAACGGAAGTTCTTCTTGTTTTATAAGATTCGCATCGACCTTTTGGATCACAAGAGCATCATTCGCAGTTATACCTGCTGCTCCGTCAACATCACCGTTTATCATTCCCTGTGCTGAGAGCCCGTATTTATCACGGTTTCCGATATGCTGGAGAATCGCTACTGCATCGGCAATGGTTACTTTTTCATCAAGGTTTGCATCACCGTAAAGTGTCTCTGTTTTTACAGTTTCTGTCGTAGTTGTTATTATCGGATCATATATGACCTTAAATGTTGTGGTCACTAATGGGTTTTTATCTTCCAAATATACTGAAAAGCTTCTGTCAAGTCCCTGATTAAACTCAGCAAGATACATACCGAATACCTGTGTTATCTCCTTGCCCTGTGTAGAATGATACACATAGCTTTCAGGCATATTTTTCACACGTATCTTATATGTTACCGTACTCTTGTAACCGCCGCCTTCTGCCGGTACAAAATTATATTTAAGTCCCTTGATAGTCTTATTACGCTCATCTGTAGTATTCCAGCTTGCGACAACTTCACCTGTCTCGCACTGGTACAATTCACAGTCGAGGTCTTCTGCATATCCGCTTCTTCCTTTTGTTAAAAAGAAGTTCAGTCTGAGAGAGTATTCTCCGGAAAGAGGTATTGAAGGTGTTGTTGTAGTAACAGGCGCAACTGTTGTTTCAGTTAGTTTTGGGGCATAATTTACCTTAGTAGTTGTTTCAGTGCTTGGAACGTAGTTCAAGTCCTGCATATAGTAAGTATATGAAAGCTTTGTTTTGTTTAAAAGGTAGTTTCCGAATGTTACCTGTTCAATATCTCTTGAGCCGGAAGGATAAAGTGCATAGCCCTCAGGAAGGTCTTTTACCCTTACTTTATATGTTATTGTGCCCTTGTATCCGCCGTTTTCTGTAGGTACGAAATTATATCTGAGTCCTTCAATTGTTTTATATGGTGAACCTTT
The DNA here is from genome assembly GCA_002348905.1 of Ruminococcus flavefaciens. Taxonomy (GTDB): domain Bacteria; phylum Bacillota; class Clostridia; order Oscillospirales; family Ruminococcaceae; genus Ruminococcus; species Ruminococcus flavefaciens_O. The sequence goes on from DEBW01000125.1 coordinate 20,506, forward strand.
CAGATCAGAGGTATTCCAGCTTGCGATCACTTCCCCTGTCTCGCACTGATAAAGTTCACATTCGAGGTCTTTAACGTAACCTCTTCTTCCGCCGGTAAAATCGAAACAGATACCAAGGTCAAACGTACCTGAAAGCGGTATTGAAGGTGCTGTTGTAGTCTCTCTTGTTCTGTCGTAAGCAGTTGTCGTAACCGGAGGCAGAGTTGTTCTTGTGGCATCTTTTTTAAGGTCTACCAGCATTGTTTTTCCTATTACGTCCATTCTCGGATTCAAGCCGTCATAGAAATCGTAGGTATATTTTGCGTATACCTTTGAATCCTCCTTAGTTCTGCCGAAGTAGTAAACGTAATTCTCAGGCAGATTTTTTATACGCATTTTGTAGGTTATCGTACCTATATAAGATGCCGGCTCGCCCTGCGGTTCAAAATTATATTTCAGTCCGCTGACGGTGTGTATTTCGCTCTCTGAGGTATTCCATGTGTCAACGACTTCGCCTGTTTCGCAGCAGTAAAGTTCACATTCAAGACCGTCCACGCCGGCTGCATCTACGTCTACTACGCTGAACGTGATAGAGAACGTACCTGAAAGCGGTATGCCCGGAACAGTTGTTACGTCATCATAGCCGGTAGTTGTTACTGTTGTGACAGCCGGAAAGTCAGACAGTGCTGACGGGTTCATCAATGCGGCATTGGTCTGTTCCGGCACTGCCGATATGCAAGCTATCAGTGCAAGAGTTGCAATACCTGTAAATAATCCTGTCGTCTTTTTCATAATGATTCCTCCTCGTTATTCTTTAGAACTTGTTCTCATAGGTAGAGTGAACAAGTTCTTATTTCACTCAAAGAACTTTTTCAGAAGTTCAATGAGATCGTCTTTGTAGAAAAAATTGTCAAAATTGTAATTTCTCATATGATCCGGAAGCATATCTGATATATTTTCTTTTGGTACAGACAGTGCCGCAGCTTCTTCATTGTCTTTGAAATATTCATAATATATTCCGGCAATGTCGCCGTATACAGGTATTAAATACCACCTACTGCTTAGCAGTTCATAGTCTGCATACCTGTAAGCAAGCGAATAATCAGGATATTCCTCGCTGAGTTCCTGTGTCATAAAAATGTATTCACTGCCGATAACAATAGGTTTCTGCCAAAAGGAAGAAGCCTGCTCTGAAAGCGGAGCTTTCCAGACAACTTTTACTATATCTTTATCAGTTTTGCCGTAATACACGTAGTCCACAGTTACATCAAGGACTGTTATCCTGTTAGTATGACTATGACCGTCTTCATAATCTATCGTGACTTCATATTCCGTTGTATTGATAATAGTTCCGTCAAAAACAATATCTGTATTATTATATATTTCGTCAGGATCGAACAATTTCAGCGCCGGCGATTTTTTTGTATTGGGATCAGGAGGTATCGGCACGACTTCTGTCCAGGTCGCATCAACACTTCTAAGGCGTGATGTTGTACGTGGCGCTTTAGTTCTTTTAGTCGCCTCCGCAGTTTCAGCCGGTTCAGTCTCCTGAGGCTCAGTTTCAGAAGGTTCTATGTCAGACGATTCGGTTTCAGAAGGTTCAGTATGTGTAGTTGCTGCTGCGGAAACCGTAGTCATTGCTGATACAGTTGAAGCTGTAGTTTTTGTTCTTTCTGCTGTTGTTTTTGAAATGTCCGTTTTCTTTGTCACTGTAGTCGTTTTTGCCGGTTCAACTGACGTTGTTTCCGTTTCAGAAACAATGCCCGAACTCTCAGCTGTTGGCTTTGGCGGAGGTGTCATTGCGTTTGTGAATACTCCTATGGCAAGAATCGCTGCCGTACCAGCTATAAAAGCCGCTGTTCTCCGAACTATACTTTTCCGGCGTTTATTTTCTGCTATCAGTTTTTCTGCTTTCTCATAGGCACGTTTTTCCTGCTCTTCATAGCTCCTCAAACTCAAATCCCTCCTTTTCCAGAATTTTTTTCAGCGACTGCTTGGCATTATAAAGCATATGCTCTATCTGCCGTTTGGACTTTTTCATTATCTTAGCAGCTTCACTGTTGCTGAAATCCTCGAAATATACAAGATACAATATCTGGCTGTATTCGGGATTCAGCTTTTCTATAGCGTGGCGGAGCAATATCTTCTGCTCCTCGATAATATACCTTTTTTCAATATCAACGCAGTCCGAAACATCATACATTTCATCAATTGACGTATCCGACAGCTTTGAACGCCGTTTAAGGTGATCGACAGCAACATTTCTGGCAATTGAAAACAGCCATGTTTTAAATGTGCTTTTTCCGGAATATCTCGGCTTTTTAGCGATAAGTTCCGCAAAAACATCAGCAGCCAGTTCTTCTGACACGCCTATGTCATGAACAAGACTGTTTATGTAAAAGATCAGTCCGTCATTATAAGTTCGGATGATCTCAGAAAGTCCGTCTTTGTCACCTTCAAGGAAACGGCGGTAGCTACT
>DEBW01000125.1:22990-23157 GCA_002348905.1 Ruminococcus flavefaciens
TAGCTACTTGCACCGTTATCCATGAAAGACCTCCTTATACTACCTTCTATAACTTAGTCTCCAAAAACATAAAAAACTCCAAGCGGTTTTATATATTTTTATTTTTTAACTGATTTTATGATAACTTATAACTGTAAAAAAGTCAACGTGAAAAAATCACAAAAAAT
>DEBW01000125.1:23352-23924 GCA_002348905.1 Ruminococcus flavefaciens
AGAAGAAATCAAATCTCTCAGGCAGACTGCTTGCAATGGCTGCGGCTGCCGCAATGTCATGCACATTCGTATCAGGAGCTTTGCCTGCATACGCCGCTGAAACTCCTGCTCCGGCAGCCGTTTCTCAGAGCGATGAGCTTAAAGATGTAATGATAACTTTAAGCGGAAATGCAGTATTCAATTCCGATGCCGCTATCGAAGCCGGTGCTGAATTCCTTGATACCGCTGAAGCTGACGAAATGATAAATAGCCTGACTGCCTTACAGGAAGAAGCTGAAGCAGCTATACGTGAGTTCTGCCCTAAACTTATAGTAAAGCACCGTTATACCCTCGCTCTCAACGGCTTTTCTTGCACTGTGCCTGAAAAGTTTATCCCTGAGATCGAAGCTCTGCCTTTTGTTGAAAAAGTAAATATTATCGAAAAAGTAGCTGTACCTAAGCCGAATATGACTAATGCCAGAGAGGTTTCCGGCGCTCCGGCATTCAGCAATAATACCGGTATGTACGGCGAAGGTGAAGTTATTGCTGTAATAGACACCGAACTTGATGTTACAAATGATATGTTTGCTCCT
>DEBW01000125.1:23969-30747 GCA_002348905.1 Ruminococcus flavefaciens
ACGATATCGCAAAAATAGCAAGTGAACACGGATTTATAGGTGATGTTGATGCAAACAAAGCTTATATAAGCAATAAAGTGCCTTTTGCTTATGATTATACTGATAATACTCCTTACGACATCACTAACAGCAGCAATTACCACGGCACTCATGTAAGCGGTATAGCTGCCGGTAACAGTGTCACTGCAAAAGACGGTGCTGAACTCTCAGGTGTCGCAAAAAATGCTCAGCTTGTCTTTATGAAAACTTACGATAACGCTGACGCACAGTACGATCCAAATTATAACTACATAACTATAGATTCTATTACTGCTGCTGTTGAGGATTGTATAAAGCTTAAAGTTGACGTTATTAATATGAGTTTCGGCTCAAATGAATTTGATGAAAACTCTGCCATTTATGCTGAGGCAATGAACGCTGCCGGAAATGCCGGTATAGTCCTGTGCGGTTCTGCCGGAAACGATGCTGACAAATTTTCTTACGCTACAGCAGGCATCCTGCCAGCTAATGTTGACAGATCCACTATCGGTACTCCATGTGCCCTCTCCACTGTTTTAGGTGTTGCTGCTGCTTCAAACGCTGTATTTGAACGCAACCGTATCGTTGCCGGAGAAACCGAATACCCGTTCTGTGAATGTGGCTCCAAGTATTGCAGTGAAGTGCTTTCAGACAAGGAGTATGAGGTATTCTACGTTTCCGAAAATGAACTGAACAGTCTTACAGAAGATGAAGTTAAAGGAAAAATCATATTTCTCAGATGTTCAGACGGAACTAACAATGAGATACTTAATGAAGCTGCTACAAGGCTCGGTGCTGCCGGAATCATAATAACAGCTTATACAGAGGAAAAATTTGAGACTTACCTCTTTACAACAGCTCTTCCTGTTGCCGTCCTTGATTACAGCGCATCCTATGACTTCGATCAGCAAAGACCTAAGACAGTAACATTTGCAGGCTCGACTACTGCAAAAACAAAAGCTCCTGAGACTATCGCTGATTTCAGTTCATTCGGCTGCACAAGCAATCTTGAACTCAAACCTGAAATTACCGGCATAGGCGAGCACGTACTCTCTGCCGCTTATGACAATGACTATTCATATATGTCCGGTACTTCAATGGCAAGTCCTTACACAGCAGGCTGTGTCGCACTCATTGACGAATACCTTAAAGAAAAAGGCGTTCTTCCGGAAGGTTCAGGAAAGCGTGTAATGCTAAAGAATCTCATTATGAATACTGCTTACCAGTATAAGGATCAGGAAAGCGGACTTCCTGTTACTCCACGTCAGCAGGGTGCTGGTATGGTAGACCTTACAAAAATAGAAAACGCAAAGGTACTCCTCACAGGCGATTCCGGATATGCTAAATTCGAGCTTAAAGATAAACTTTCTGATACATTTTCTTTCGATATCACTCTCCGGAATTTCAGCGATGAAGATGTTACATTCAGCAAGAGCGATATCATTCTTACAACAGACAGCACAAAAATAAACGAATCTGACAATTGTGAATACATCTACGGCAATAAGCTCCTCACAAGCACCGATGACCTTGATGATGCTATAACTGTCAAAGCCGGCGAAAGCTTAAAGAAAACCATAACTATAAACCTCGACAAAGCTCAGATAGATGAAAATCTCAAAACCTTTACAAGCGGTTTCTTTATAGACGGTTATCTTACTTTAAGCGGTGCTGAAAACTGCTGTGATATATCTGCACCTATACTCGGTTTCTGCGGCGACTGGGCAGAAGTTCCGAACTTTGATAGAACCGGAGAAAACGCTCCGGCTATGGTCGTAAATGTTGGTAAGGGCATGATAAAGACCGATCACTGCATATCCAAAGTCATTGAAAAATACAAAGATGTTGTATCCGAGATCTCTGACGTTGCTGATGAGCAAAAAAATAACGCCTATTTTTTCACAACATATTTAGACGAGAAAACCTCTGACGAATTCAAGAAGAGCATCGACGCTCTCAGTGACGGCGTTACATATATCGCTCCTGACAACGATTCCTCAAGTGAGTATCTCGCTTACTGTATATCTCCTGAGAGAAACATTAAGATCTCAGGTCTTGACATTTATGATTCAAACGGCGATATCTTCATAGATTCATCCGAAAACATATTGCATCGTGATAAAGAAGGATTCATTATCCCAGACTGGAATCTCCACGGCTCACATGAAGGAAGATACAAATCAGTTATCCAGACATCTATAAACTACCCTGGTGCTAATGAACATCCTCAGGCTCTGGAAAATGATATAGAAATAGATATAACTCCTCCGCAGATGACATACAAATTCGTCGAAAAGGACGGCAAAAAATTACTCGAACTTACCGCTAAGGACAAGAACATTGACGGTATTTATATATTAGGCGAAAAGTCCGGTGAAATGTCCGAAAAATCCAGGAATACACTCAATGCTATCGTTGCTTCGTACTACGCTTTACAGTACAAACCGAATTCTTACAAGGAAGATAATTTCGGCACAAGATTTGGTGCTGAAGATATATACCCGAATGAGCCTTATATACTCAATATGCTCAGCGGAGATTTCGAGAAAAAGGACTATTTCAACTACTTCGACGTTATCCCTGCTGAACCTGATAAAAACGGTTCTGTTTCCATTACATATGACGTAACAGGTCTGAATGAATACTCCATAGCTGTCCTTGACCGTGCAATGAATTACAACTCCATTGAAAGCGGAACTGTTGCTCCTGCAAATATGAAAAACGGAAAATGGTACTTCTCAGACGGTTACCGTCAGGAATATTTCATTGATTTCATAAACGACAAAGAATGCGAACTTATCAGCGCTATAGATAAGTCTACTGTAAAATTCAGCTACACTTACACTGGTGACAGACTCATTCTTACAAACAAAGAACTGAAGCGTGAAGAAAGCTTCGATATCTCTTGGGATACAAGAGAGAAAGCTACTCTTACTGGAACAAGCGGAAACTTTAAGGATACGATCATAAATTTCAATTATGCAGACACAATGTTTGAAGGGTATGGTGACTTCTATTCATATGATGATTTTGAAAGAATGCTGAACAGATGCCTGAACAAAAAATACGGCAGTTACCCTGAGCTAATTAGTATCTCACCTGTCTCCCTGAACGAACTTTACGTATATGTTCAAATAACAAATCAGAAGGGTGATCCTCTGTATTTTTCATACAAATTTGACCGTTTCGGCGCTTACAGCATCGGAGATGAATACGTCAACCTCTTTGAAGGTGAAAAAATCAAAGCCGGCGTATGGAGACTTACAACAGACAATTTCACCAACACTATTTCCGGATTCTGTCAGTTCAACGATGACCTGACAGGAACATTCGTTGACCAGAATGACGGCTCTTCAAAGAATTTCACATACTCCTATCCAACTGATACATCTATTGAAATAAAAATAGATGATAAAACGTTGAATTACAATCTTAGTTTATCCAGTGCAAGATACTTCTGTCTTTATACAGACGACGTTTCTTCTGAACTGCCTCCTCTCTATTTCTCATATTTGTCGTCAGTAAAGAATGTCAGCGATTTAAAATTCTACAATACTTCGGAGCTTATAGATATGGCTACAGCTTACTGTAAAGCTTCCACAGGTGAAACTGACCTTATCGTTCATGTTTCTATGGGACATGACAACTTCGGAATATTTATCACCTTTAACAAGAAGCCGCTGGAATCAAACATGGAAGAGCTCGTTGCTCAGTACAATATTGACATCACGACCGCTAAAGCCAAAGATATGAACGGTTTCGACATTGATCTCACTAAGATACCAGGAGAGATCGTTCTCGGCGACATCAACGGTGACGGCTCTGTCAATGCTTCTGATGCTTCTGCCGCACTTAAAATCTACGCAGAACTTTCTACAGGAAAAACAGATTTTGTCTCAGCATCAGTAATGAAAAACGGCGACGTTAACGGCGACGGAGCTGTTAACGCTTCTGACGCTTCTGCAATACTCGCTTACTACAGCTTCCTCTCAACCGGCGGAAGCGGCGGCATCGAGGAATTTTTAAAGGCTGAAAAATAAAACTATATAGCTGTTTTTTCGGACACACTGTTAATGTGTGTCCGATTTTTTGGCATATATTCGCAGACATATGTAAAATAAATCTCCCTTACTGTAAAATTTACATATCCCGTATATGTACAAAAAGCTCTTTACATCTTGACATAAAAATATCAATATGGTAAAATTATAGTAATTTGTATTTAAGGAGTATACAGGGATCACTATGGAAAAAACAGGAAAATTCTATTTGAATGTAATACTGAACGCCATTTTGTCCGGTTTGATGATTGGCGTTGGCGGAGCTGTATATCTGCTCTGTGAAAACAAAATTGCCGGCAGTTTTTTATTCAGCTTCGGTCTTTTTACAATAATTCAGAGAGGCTTCGCCCTCTACACCGGCAAGGTCGGATATATTCCGGAAAATCCGCCGGTATATATCGCTGAAGTGCTTGTAACTTTCATCGGAAATATGCTCGGTACTGGTCTTGCTGCCGGACTTATGCACCTGACACGCTTCGGAAGCGCTTTGCAGGAAAAAGCTTCTGCCTCTATGGCGGTAAAGTCCGGAGACACTGTTGCAAGCCAGTTCATTCTTGGAATATTCTGCGGTATGCTCATGTATCTTGCTGTTGACAACGGCAAGGAGTGCAGAAAAAAGAGCGCTGATGCTTCTTTCGTGTTCGGTACTTTTGTTCCGGTAATGGTATTTATAATCTGCGGTTTCAACCACTCTGTCGCTGACACTTTCTATATGTTTGCAGCCGGTACTTTCCCTGAGGATATGCTTTACATCCTGATAGTCGTAGCCGGCAACGCTTTAGGCGGTATGCTGATACCACTTGTAAAAAAGATAACTCCGAAACAGTCAGACAATAAAGCCTGAAATAAAAACGCCTGTTCATGTGATAAAACACATGAACAGGCGTTTCTTTATATCCCTGTTACAGCTTTTTCGTTTACGTACATGGTAAACTCTTTTATACGTTCAATATCCGGTTTCTCCGGAAGAGATGTATTCTTCTTGGCATATTCAAGACGTTTTTTGTAGTCCTCTATGAGTTCGTAAAATTCACCTGTAGGCTGTTTGTCAGAATCAAGGAATTTTCCGTTTCTTATATCCATGAGCAGGTCATGTTCCTCTGAACGATAGGTTATTATCTCCTCTTTTTCAAGAATGTCCACGCACATCATATAAAGCCTTATAAGGTGCATCATGTGCTTTCCAAGTTTATTATGTGTGATAGCGTTCTGATTTCTCTTGCCGGCTTTTCCGTAGTCCTTAACTATCTCCGACATTCTCTCCCACATATCTTTATAGTCACGGAGCGGATAATGATGCAGGGAAATATCCATGAATATCTCCTTGTCAAGGTCAGGAGAAACCGCATCGTCTATATAAAGCTTTATTGCATCTTCGGGATACTGGAAATACATCTCAGGAAAATATTCCGATGCGTTGAGTATACTGTTCAGGATATGCTGTTCCATTACAGACTGGTCTCCGAGCCTTGCCGCCTTATTGTCAAGACGGCGGAACTGAGCTGTTGCGTAGCCGCTGAAAGAGTTCAGCGCCTTTTTGGAAAGGAACATTTTCCTGTTATCAAGCAGTTCTCTGCCGATATCTGAAAGATAAAGATAATACTCAGGTTTCAGACCAAGTATCTCGATAGTATTCGGGTTGCAGTTCGTAAGCAGACCTATCAGCTTTATAAAAGAGTACACTGTTGTATCAGTTGCCGTATCTGTCACCTGCTCATAATTCTCTCCGCAGAGCACCTCTCTCTTGCTGTTCAGAGCGCAGCCTCTTATGTCAAGGTCGGATGTATCAGTTTGAGTGCCGTATGCGTGAGAACCTCCAAGTCCAAGCAGTATGATATTGCTGCCGAGATGTTCGTTTGTACGCAGGAAGTCATATTCCTTCCCTGTCACTTTCTCTTTTATCTGTTCAAGTTCCATTGTTATCCCTCCTTCTTTAAAACCTTTTCAGCATAAGCTCTGCACTGTCTTAATGTATTATCCTTATCACATCCTGCAAGTCTCAGTTTATGTGCATAACTGAGAAGCTGAGGCATTTTGTCTCCGGCATTTATACCGGCTTCGGAAATATCTCTTTCAGTCACGTATGGTCTGGACATTATTTTCTTAAAGGTTTCATAGCGCTCCATGAGAAAATCTTCACTGCTGTCATTCTGAGGTATCTTTCCAAGTCCGTCGCATATACCAAGCTGTATGAGGTCGAAAGGTTCAACTGAATCGTCAAAAAGCCGGTTAGTCTTTTTCAGCTTTGACTTTGCTGCTGCCATTATATTCGGTTCCATGTGAAGTTCTGTCATATTCAGCACATAGTCTGCAAGTTCCTGTTCAGCTCCGATACTTTCAAGGAAACCACGAACTATCGGAAGTCCGTCTATCTCATGATAAAAAGAATGTACAACTCCGTCAGTCTCAACAGTACTTACCGCTTTTCCGAAATCATGGCAAAGTGCTGACAGCATGAATCCAAGCGGATTTTTTACAATGTCACGCCTTTTTGCTGCTTCATCAAGCACAAGCATGGTATGCGTCCACACATCTCCTTCAAGGTGGTACTTTCTGTTCTGGGGTACTCCAATAAGAGCGGCTAATTCAGGATAAAGGCTGTCATTCCGGCGCAGTTCTTCAAAATATGCTGACGGTTTATCCGAATCAAGAATTATCTCTCTGAGTTTTTCCATTTTTTCTCCTTTCCATATAATTTG
>DEBW01000129.1 GCA_002348905.1 Ruminococcus flavefaciens
AGATCAGAAGCTATTGCTTCGTCAACTATCCTGTTAGCCTCGGGACTAAGTAAATCTCGCAAAAGTGAATAGAAGCGCCGCGTTTTACTTATACCGTCTTCAGTCTTAACAGTCCAAGTTTTTTGTTCTCCCTTTGACTTTTCGTCTTTAAAGAGGACTTCCTCGTCCTGAAGATATTGAAGTGCTGTATTTCTTCCAACTGATACGTCTGCTAAGAGTTCGTCATTCATTTTATCCTTAGTTACGTTGATTGAATCATCACTTGCAACTAAAACTCCATCAATAGTATAGAATGGTGGGCCATATTGCTTTCCTATAGTATTACTATCATTACAAATTAAATTGATCAATGCAGTACCTACAGCTTTACAAACACTGCGCCCCATTGAAGTCCTGGACTTAGCCTCAGTACTTATCCACTGCAGCATAGCCTCAATGTCAGCATCCGTAAATAGTTTTCCTTTCTTCATCATCAAAGCTGTTGAAAGGAACATTATTGCCGAACTGCTCCGGCTTCTGCGAGGAAGTGTAATAGCCATTTCCTTTGCTTCAGCTATTGCAGACTTCATGTATTGCATTACAGCATCAGGATTCCGTTCGATATTTTTCACAATATGATAGTCAAGTTCTCCGAGTAATCGCTGAGTCTGTTCGTAATCATCTATACTAAGCCTCTCTTTAAGAGATAGCTGATGTATAGCCAATTCTTCATTCAAAACACCAGCGTTATCAATGATCAGTACTGGCACCAGCCGGTTAACCGAATCATCAACAAAAGTGTTTTTAAAAATCTCGTATAACAGCTCCTGGATATTATCCAATTTATATTTCGAGCCTATTGCAGTAGAATGACGGATAATCATTACGCAATCAACATACTTCTTGACTTCATTCTCAATATAAGGTATTCCTTTAGAGGAAAACAAAGCTTCAATAGACTGATGATTCCTGTTTTGCATAACAGCAATCATAGCTTTTGCAGTTGCATCGTCGGAAGTTTCCACTACCCACAACCTATCCTGAACAAGCCCCGCCGCCTTGTAGTGAGGAAGGAGGCGACTCGTTGCCGAAATCACTGTACCGATTTTTATCGGAAGCGCATCCGGGAGCAGGCTGTGGAATTCAGCTGCAACATCATCGAACTCATGTTCAGCTCTCACTAAGGAAATATCGTGAAAAATATTGTGCAGTTTGTTTTTATTGCACTCTTTCTTCTTATCCTCAGCATCATCTTTCATGAACAAGCCCTCGAATTCAGGTTTCATCATTGCCGAATCAACGAATATCATCGAACCATCCGGTTTTATATTCCATCCTGCATGTTTCGGGAGTGAGAGAAAGTAAACCGATTTACAGCTCCTCAAAGCGCGAAGGAACGACTGGTGATATAGGTCTTTGGTTCCATAGCTTAATCCTTTTTTGTGAAATTGAGTCTGCTTTCGGAGTTCAGCTGGATCGATGATACCATTCCAGAAAATCAGAGGCTTAACCTCACCCTTTAGGAAGACAACATAAGCCCTACAAATTCCAGGTCCGCTTGCATCTACGATGAGACATGCTATTACTACGAATCTAGAAATAAGCTTTGGCAAGCCGTTTTTCACTCTTACCAGCCATCTATCATTTTCATCATCAGGGTAAAGTTTTGTTTCTTCACTGACTGGCTCGTTGAAGGGTTTATCAGGAATGAAGCAATTGGGATATAGTTCCTTACCACTGATTGTGACACTTTCACTGATAAACGGCGATAATTCGAGGATTTTCGCTCCCTCAGCAAGCCGGTATTCCTCACGTATCACCTTGCGGGCGTTTTCACGCTCCTGTTCCTGAATTGCCGGAAGCAACTCTGATACTTTCGCAGCAACAGCTTCTTCCTGTTTTTCTTCGCGTACTTTCTGAGCATACTCCTCGATACGCTGGATCTCTTCAGGATTGGCTGTGCCATACTTGTGGATGTTTTTCAAATCCTTCTCAGCCTTATCAGCATCATAGAAATCAAAATATTTACACATTTTCTCGCCCCTCTTCATATAATCTCAGTTGACTTGTATAGCCGCGTATTATATAATAATAGTAGCAGCAACAATATCGCCAGCTGATATATATATTATACTATAAAGCGATTTGTTTTTCATCGAAAAATTTTCTTTATTTAGCGTAAAACAGTCGTTTTTCGGCTCTATATTTATCGATTTTTCAGAGAATAAATACTTTTTTTATTTGATTTCTGAAAATATTTATAGTATAATAAAAGTTTAATGTAAAAGAAGGTAAGGAGGAACATATGAAAACCTCATATGATAGAGCAACCAATGGTAGAAGTGCGTATTTACAAGAATTACTTGAATATGTTTATCACACTACCAACATCAATTACGAAAACAATGAAAGTGTTGAAGGCGTGTCAAAAGGAAGCTCTATTTTTGGCTCATGCAAATTTGAAAAAAGAAAGTCTATGGGACACTATTGTGAACGTTTTAGGGAGCTTTTCGAGTATTCATTGTTAAATGATGAATTTGAATTCACGCCACCGTGGGAAAAAAATCCAACGCTAGGAACTGACTCTATCTTGATAAACGTTGAAAAATATTTAGCAAAATATTCTTTGTTGAATATAAAGATAGAAATAACGATAATTATGAATACGATGATATACACTTACAAATTCAAGCTGCCGTTATGGGAATACAGACATTAATCGACAGGGAATTGTTCTTTATCTGCAAAGATAGTAATATCACTAAAGTATACGATTCACGCTATAGCAACCAAGCTTGCAATTATAAGCTTCCTATTGCAATATCACCTATGGAGCCTCCTAGAATTGTAGAATGGGAAAATATAGCTGTTAATATAAACTGTGATTATGAAGAAAGCTACTACACCGAAGAGGAAGAACACCAAGAAAAACTGCTTGACGGTTTTAAAAGAGTTGATAAGCTAAAAGAAAAAACGACGGAAATAAGTGTTATTCCTGACAACAATTCTGCTTTTACAGTATTCATTTCTTCAATGTCATATGAGCCCAAGAAAAATCTCACAAATGATATTGAGTACTATACATACATTGATGATTCTAATGAGGAAGAATTAATGACACAGTATAAAACAAATACTCAATTAAAGGGTGATATTAAAAAGAAAGCTCAAAAAGATATTTCGGATATGTTTAAGACTAGAGCGTGTTCACATAAATC
>DEBW01000169.1:0-230 GCA_002348905.1 Ruminococcus flavefaciens
TCTTGAAGAGCTTAACGGGAAGTACAGCGACGTTCTCTTCAAAACACAGATCAGCAAATCGGTCGAAGCTGCCAAAAGTTCTGAGAACGGAACCCCGCTCTGCATGACAGCTCACAAGTTAGGAAAAGAATACTGCGAACTTGCAATGGAGGTGCTTTCAAGATGTTAAATACTCCCGAACTCACAATGAACCGCAGACGCTCTGTAACAACAGTATGCCGCGGTATGTG
>DEBW01000169.1:302-3389 GCA_002348905.1 Ruminococcus flavefaciens
TGTAACAACAGTATGCCGCGGCATGAAAAAGAAATGGAACGACCGTGAAGCAGCCATGGAATATTTCCTTGAAGCTATGATGTGCAGTGACACTCCCGAAGATCACGACCGCTACTCCGGTATCTACATTCAGCTCAGAAACGGACTTGACTACTGTACCGACGAGGAGGACTGATCATGAACGCACCGCAGTTTGACCTCAATGCTATGCTGTCTGCCCCCGTGCAGACAGCTGTACAGCAGATACCCTGTGACCAGCTCCATCCGTTCCACGACCACAAATTCGAGCTGTACTCAGGCGAACGCCTTGAAGATATGGTCGAAAGCATCAGAGAAAACGGTGTCCTCTCTCCCATCATCGCACAACCGGACGGCGATGGTTATGAGATACTTATCGGTCACAACCGCTGGAACGCTTCAAAGCTTGCAGGACTTACGACTGTGCCGGTGATCGTGAAGACAGGTCTCACCGATGAAGAAGCTCTTTTATATACCGTAGAGAGCAATCTGATGCAAAGAGGTTTTGATAATCTTAAAATCAGCGAACAAGCTGCTGCTATCGCACTCAGACACAGCGAAATGTTCTCACAGGGTAAACGAACAGATATAATACGTGAGTTACAAAGGCTTGACGGAACACTGGACGAGACTTTGTGCCTAATAGACACAAAGATAGACAGCAACAAGCAGATAGCCGATGACTATGGCATGAGCCGAAGAAGCGTAGCAAGATTACTGCGTATCAATAAGCTGATACAGCCTTTGAAAAAGCAACTTGATGAAGCGATAATCGGAACCTATGCCGCCGTTGAACTATCCTACCTGTCAGAAGCCACACAGGAAATTGTGGCTGAATGTACCGAAGCGGATGGCATAAACATAAAAACCGCAAAAAAGCTCAGAGAAGCTGCTGAAAGCGACGGTTATATCGACCGTAATACCGTCCATAGCATCATCTACCCTGATAAAGATGATTCAAAATCAAATGAGAAAAGTGTTAAGATCAGCACTTCTACATATACAAAGTACTTCAAACGAGGTACTAAACCAAAAGAAATAACAGATACAATTGAAAAAGCTCTTGAATTCTACTTCAAGAACATGACGTAAAGGAGAAGAATATGAAAAAGATAATAACAGCATTATTCTGCACAGCATTTGCACTCAGCATGACAATGACAGCATACGCTGCCGAAGCGCTTGAACGTGACTATATCGAAGCCGAGATATGGGAAGATATCTGGAACGGCAAGAGCGATAACGGACTTGACTACCCAGAGGCATCGTACAAGCACCATCTTCTCGACCAGTGGATCACTGAAAACTACGGTTCAGACGACTTTGACTGGAACGAGATCGGTGAGCTGAAATATGAGTACAAGCGTTACTATCAGGAGCTTATCGAGGAATGGGACTTCGAGGACGACGATAACGGCAACTGGACTATCGGAACAGAGGACAACCACTACAGCTTCACGATGCTGAATGATACCTGGCAGATGATCGACAAGAACGGCAACACGGTTGACAGCTTCCCTCCTATCAGCACACTGGAGGACGAGGAAGACGAGTCTGAAAGTGCTGAAAGCTACGAAATACAGGACGACGGCGAAGAAAGTCCGAGAGTTATCGGTGAAGTCACAGGCGAAGCAGCTTCCGGACCGGACAGTGCTGAGGTAACGGAAGAAAGCAGTACTCCTGACAGTACGAAGACTGAGAAAGGCGTGAATCCTGTTCCGATAACTGTCGGAGCCACACTCGTAGGCGGAGTCGGAGTTGCAGGATACCTTGTAAACAAGAAAAGAAGGAAGTGATTTTATGGTATTCAATAGTAAAGAAACCATTTTCGGCGCACCTGTATGGTCGGTAGACACCGATACACAGACGGTAACACACAAGAAGCAGAAAAAAGGCAGAATCGAACGCTACGTCTTCCATACCGATCAGATACGCTACCATCTGCACTACCTGGAAGACGAACACCCGGAACGCTTACAGAAGCTTGTGAACGACGGCGAGATCTACAAGTACCTTGATGATCTTGATACGAAGGTAACAGATGCAGTCTGCCGGCAGACCGAGCTTCTCATGGAAAGCAGCAAGGAGTATCAGATAGCAAATGAAGTCGGCAATCTCTATAAAGTCGGTGCTATCGGCAATATGCTCCGCATGCAGGCCCGCAGAGCTGTCTTTGATGCTATGGTTTATGTGTGAGGTATGGCCATGAACTGTGAACAATGCGGAAGCGAAATACCCAAAGGCGAATCATACTTCAAACATCAGGGATCAGAACGTTGCTTCTGCTCGATAGATCGTCTTACCGACTGGATGATATACGATCATCTTCTTACAATCGAAACATGCGGTGAAGATGATGACGAGTGAGGAATATATTGAAGAATTACGCAGAAACGGCGTTATGCTAGTAAAAACGGACGGTTCTCTTATTGGAGATACCGTCCGGATTTTTAGAGCTGGCTGTGCAGGAGTGTTACTCATTCCCTCACGCCAGCTCTATTGTTTATGAAATTGTTGATCAGCAGGATAATGAGCATACTGAACTGAAAGTCTGGGACTGCGGTTTTGTAGAATGAAAAAAGCGGATAGACCACCTTGTAAAAGGAAGTCTATCCGCTTTTTGTTATCTTTACGCTCCGGCTTTCTCGAAGCTGTTCAGCACCTGCTGATCTGAGAATGATGAAAGCTTTCCGTCAGCCCATTCGATAGAAACTACATCAAAATCATCTATGTAAAGTATCGTTGCCGTTGAATCTATCGGATAATCGCTTGTTATGCTCTTAGTCATTCTGATCTTTTCACCGACTGTAATTGCATCTAACATCGTAGTAACCTCCTGAAATCGCACACTTGTATCATTATACTACAATGGGAAAACAGTGTCAAGAAGAAAAATACTAAACTGCTTAGAACAGCTTTGCAAACTGTTCCTGCGTGAGGTTTCTGACCTCCTGCTCATTTCGCGGCCAGTTGAAACGACCGTTTTCAAGCCGTTTGTACAACATGATAAATCCGTCGCCTTCCCAAAGCAGTGCTTTAAGGCGGTCTCTACGTCGCCCGCAGAACAGG
>DEBW01000169.1:3402-6195 GCA_002348905.1 Ruminococcus flavefaciens
TGCTGACTTACGATAGCCGCAAGACCGTCGATGGATTTTCGCATATCCGTATGTCCGCACACGATGTATATGTTTGCGGCTGTCAGATTTTTCAGCATTGTTTGAGCCCTCTGAGCAGAGCAAGGATAGTTTTCTCGGATATGTTTTCCGGCAGTTCGATCTCCAGGCCGTCTTTTCGGATCATTATCTTACCTTTACCCGATCCCGAAGCATTCTCTGCGACAATACTATTAGCATCCGTGACCTCAGCAGAAATACTTACGGGAACGATGCTTTGATTCCCTTCGATAAGCTCAGTTCTCAGCACATTCAGCCTTTTGTATGCTCTGCGGAGAACGGAAATGCTCCTCACAGCCATCCGAGTCTGCGGAAAAAGGAACAGCCTTGAGAAATGCTTGTATTGCAAATTTCAAGGCTGTATGTTATTGGTTCTAATTAGATGATGATTTCTAATTTTCGTTTTTTAAGGATACAGAATATGATAAAAGTATTGTTTATAAAAGTCCAAATTCTAAGGGTTCAATAATCTCACTCCACCAATTTGTATCCTTCATAAGTGATTTGGGGTTAATTTCGTTAAAATTCTTCTTTAACCTTTTGAAAATCTTAAACTCTGTCTCTTCATCTTCAACTACCTGATCTAAAAACATTTTTTTGTATAAATAAACAAAGTATATGAATTCTGAAAAATCGTTATTCATATAGCATTCAGACAAATTTGAATCAAGTGAAACAACTTCATTAGTACTAAGATTAATGCAGATTAATCCTAAACCATCGCACCCAATTGCTAAGTATTCTGAAGGGGTAGTTTTTAGTTTGGGTTCATAAAAAAAGCATAAATCATCAATAATAAATACATTATTTAGTTGAGGAAGGCCATATCTTTTTAGAAAATCATCTTGTATACTTGAGAATATTTCGTTTTTGCAAAACGTAACGCCACTTTCCTCTAAGTACATAACAGCTTCGTCTATTTTATTCATGGTAATCACTCTTGTTCTCCAATAAGACTATTTTTCCTTCCATATATCATTGATAGCTTTTCCGAGTGCAGCTACACCACGTCTTCTTGAAAGCGCATCACCATATTCAAAACTGTATGAGACCAAAGCATTTGGAAAATTATTCTGAATATACTTACGACAACTTCCGTTTCGAGTAATACAAGGTTGTAATTCTGAATAAATTCTTGTAACACTTGTTCCATGTACCCCCATGTCTTTTAGCTCGTCAGCAATTATTCTTTCAGCGTGTCTTCCTTGAACTGGACCCGATTTTTTTGAGTCATTAAACCCACGGGTTAGTTCTGTTTTTCTTTTCTAAATTATAACATTATCAGCATCACTTTTCAATGTTTTTATTGAAATCTTATGCTAATATTCATTTTTTAATTACCACATTTCAACCACCTCTTTCTATATCATGGATGAATTTTAAAGAACCTATCATAGTTCAAAAGGAACAAAGCTTTTATTGGTCTTCTACTTATTAGACACACGAAAGTTGATAAATTATCAAGAAAAATATACTTGACAAGTGTAATCGAAAATGATATCATTAGTTCATAAAGAACGAAATAATGAGGTGAGCATATGATTATACTGGATGTAAAACTAAATCATATATATGGATTTGATGATTTCCATATTAATTTTACTTATCCGAAAAAGATAGTTGGATCAATTATAGAAAATGAATTTCTTGAAGGCAGACAGCGTTTTCGTTATAAAAAAGCTGTTATTCTTATGGGGGCAAATGCAACCGGAAAAACAAGTCTTGGAAAAGCTCTTCTTCACATTATTAAATCGGTAAAAGAATCAAATGAAGCTATTCTTCGTGAACTTGCTGATTCTGACAGTAAAGCTGAATTTCAGATTGATTTTGTTAATGAGGGATATACACTGCAGCGAATTTCAGGATTCATAGAATCTGAAAATACAGATATACGATATTTTACTGCTGAAATAGCTGAAATGGATTCATATGAGAAGGCAGTTGAAAAGCTGAAAGACAGAACCAATGAAATATCCGGTGATTTCAAAAAACTAAAAAAGCTTATCGGCAATCTGGAATATCGGTTTGCTTATCCGGAAATCGAGAAAACTCTTAAACTTGCCAATGTTAATAAGCAAGCGCTTTTAAAAACTTTAAGAGCGGTTATAGGTACGCTTGATCCGACACTTACTGATGTTACAGCAGCTAAGGATCTGAAAAATTCATTTGTGATCCGCAGGAGAAATCAGGAGATAATCATACAGGAAGGAAAACTCCTTAATGCTGATGTTCTTTCAAGTGGTACAGCAGAAGGTATTGATGTTGCAGTTTTTCTTGCATCTATGCTTTCAGAAAGAAATTGTTTCTATTACTGTGATGAGCATTTTTCATATATACACAGTGAAATAGAAAAGCGTATTTTCGGACTTATGCTTGAAAGACTTGGTCGTAATGAGCAGCTTATCTTTACTACACACAATATGGATATGCTTGAACTCAATTTACCAAAACATGCATTTGCTTTCCTTAAAAAAGAAATAACTGACGGCAAATATCAGGTATCAGTATCATTTGCTTCTGATTACCTCAAAAGAAACACTGACTCAGTTCGCAGCGCAATGGAAAATGACGTATTCAGATCATTGCCTGATGATTCTCTGCTTGATGAACTGGAGGCAGATCTATGAACAGAAGATGCATATATCTCGTTGAAGGAGAATGTGAAGAAAAGTTAATCAATGCTTTAAAGGAGAAGCCTTCGCTTTTGATACCGGGTAAAATAAAGAAATTTAATGT
>DEBW01000023.1:0-164 GCA_002348905.1 Ruminococcus flavefaciens
TGGGCTGCTGTATGGCTCTACTACTGCACAGAGGATATGACTTATATCGACCATATCGTTTCTGTTGACGAAGAGACTACTAACGATAAGGGTGCTCACCCTTACACTGGTTACTTAAAGCGTATCATGACTGATACTGGTAACTGCTGGCAGAACATCTGGGT
>DEBW01000023.1:279-745 GCA_002348905.1 Ruminococcus flavefaciens
TGGAATCTCGAATTCTGGTCAGGTTACAGCAAGTCTGCTGCTGAGCAGATAGAAAACGGCACAGTTACCGCATCTCTCGATGAAAAGAAGGACGCTGCTGCATCATCCAAGCCTGAAGATGCTCCTGCAGGTCCGGCTCTTGAGGTTATGAGAAAGCCTTATGTTGCTACTACTACACATAAGTACTTCGGTATGGATGACCTTATCTGGAATCAGCCTATGACTTACAAGGAGATTGCTGATCTTCCTGAGAACGAGCAGGTAAACAACTTCATCGCCAAGTCTCCTAACGGCTGGGCTGTTGTTGCAGGTTACGGCAGTGCTCGTTATAACACAGCTGCTGGTCTCCAGGCTATGGTTTACGCTAAGGAAACAGGCGACGAGACATTCGCTCGCTGGGCTAAGGATCAGATGGAATACATCCTCGGTGATAACCCGATGGGTTACTCATACATCGTAGGCTACG
>DEBW01000023.1:973-6865 GCA_002348905.1 Ruminococcus flavefaciens
ACTACATCTACAACGAAGTTACTGACGACTATAACGCTGCTCTCTGCGGCGACCTCGCTGGTCTTTACCACTTCTACGGTGCTAAGGGCAAGGAGAACGAAAAGGATAACCACATAATCCCTGATTTCGATATGTCCAAGAATGCTAAGGCTGGTTACGATCAGATCGACACTGAGGGCAATCCTCTCCCAGTTGGTCTTTACGCTGCCGGCGGTAAGAATCAGGAACAGGACGGAAGCGTTCAGCTCAAGGTAGTTGTATACAACCGTACTATTGATCCTCCAAGATTCGAGAGCAATCTCAAGGCAAGATACTACTTCAACATCAATGAGCTTACTAAGGCTGGCTACGATCCTGATGAGTACATCTTCACCCGTGTTGACTACGACCAGGAAAAGGGCTACTCCAACGACAAGAATTCTGTTAAGTTCACTGAGAAGCCTGTAAAGTACGACGATAAGGGCAATTACTACGTTGAAATGCAGTGGCTCAACTGCGACTTCTACGGCAGCCGTGTATTCCAGTTCGCACTCGGTTACAAGCAGGATAAGGAAACATTCGAGGATGTTATCTGGGATTCCAAGAACGACTACAGCTACGCTGACCTCGTTTCATTCGCTGACGAGAACGAAGCTGCTGCTATCACAGACAAGATCACTGTATACGCTGACGACAAGCTTATCTGGGGTGTAGAGCCTGACGGCACAAAGCCTGAGACTGATCCAATGCCAAACGCTGGCAAGACTACTACTTCCGCTAAGTCTGACTCAACAGCTACTCTCTGGGGCGACGCTAACCTCGATAAGAAGGTAACAGTTGCTGACGCAGTTGCTATCCTCCAGAGCGTTGCTAACAAGGATAAGTACGCTCTCAAGGCTCAGGGTGCTAAGAACGCTGACGTTTACGACAACGGCGACGGCGTTACAGGTAACGATGCTCTCGTTATCCAGCAGCTTGATTCCGGTAAATACAAGCAGACTGATCTCCCTGTATCTTACGCAAAGAAGAAGTAATTCATCTTCACATACTAAACGGACGGTTTTTATACCGTCCGTTTTTTTGTTTGTACTCAATTTATAACGCAAATATAATTGTATCATCATGTTCTTTGAACAACTAATATGCAGTCACAAACTACAAATTAGTAATTTATTATATTATATTTGCAATATTACAGTTTGTTTCAAGCGTTTGTTATATATGTTATACTGATAATTAGAGGTGATATTTATGTCAGATTATATCAAAATATCCAACGAAGAAAAATATTATCGTATTGGACTAAATATCTCCTATCAACGCAAGCTGAAACATTTGACGCAACTCCAGCTTGCAGAAAAAGTTGGTATCAGCAGAACTCACATGAGTAATATCGAAGCTCCTAATATACTTACGCCTGTTTCTCTTGAAGTCATTTTTAATATTGCGGATGCGTTAGAAATATCTGTTGATACTCTGTTCAGATTTGATATGTGAGGTATATTTATGAATGATATTCAGTTATTTATGCGTTTGTATATGTATGAACTTGAAATCTGGCTTAACGAACACAAGCAGGAACTTTTGAGTATTTCTTTTCAGTCTGATGAAGCTAATACTGACAGACCACTAAAAGAATTCCTTAAAACTGCTATTGAACAAAATTGCAATTGCTTATCAAGATTAAAAAACATTGATTCAGTGAACATTGATAATGAAAGTTACCCTGTTTCATCAAGTGTCACCGATACTGTGATAAACAGCGTCATTCTTCCGCCTATCTCCGACGAGCTGAAAAATATCCTTAAAAAGAGGAAAAACGCAGTATTTACCGAGCCTGATATGTGTCTTGTGATACTTCAAAACGGCAATCCGGAATATGTTACTGTCGAATTAAAGTCAACAAAGAATGATTCTATCCCTGGTTCAAGTGTTCAGCAGGTCACGCCTGATGAATGGGTAATATTTATAAAACATACAAGCAACTCGGTTGAAGTCACAACAGGTCAGTATTTCTATGCAATCAATTCAAAAATGCAGTTTCCAGACAGAAGTCCAAGACCACAAGTATCATTTAATGAGCTTCGCAACTGGAATAGCATATGTAGAAAAATAGAAGGCAGATCAGTTGCATACAGATCAATAGGCGATGAATCAGAAAAATACGCTCTACTTACAGACTGGCAAGTCGTACTTGCAAAACGTTGGACTGAAATTGTGTTTGATAGAAGTTATCCTAAGGGAGAGCCGTGGTTCAACAATAATCTCAGAAAGTTCATTTTGCAATTCTTAGCACAATATGATGCTTTGTCAGACAAAGAAAAAGAAGAATACAAAGCATCGCTTAAAAGGAATATTAAATGAATAAAAGCCGAGGTCAAACGATCTCGGCTTTGCTGTTATGTAAATAAAGAAATGTATAATGCTCTTGCAATATGCCAAGCAAGAACAGGAGGTACAGCATTTCCTATCTGCTTATAAGCATCTGATGAAGAAACAGGAAATTCAAAATCATCAGGGAATGTTTGTAATCTTGCACACTCACGAACGCTAAGTCTTCGCCAAGCAGTCATATCATCAGGGTGTGCAGGGTCTGTTGTTCTATAATGTCCTTCTATATTGCCATGATGTTCAGATCTAATAGTCGGAGAAGGACGGTCTGCTTTTATCTGACAATTTCCCTGCATTGATTTTCCAGGATAAAACTTTGCCTTTGAATAATCCCTTGATGTGTGATTTTTAATAGGTGTCTTATCCAGCTTATCCCATAGATCATCTATTGCATCTTTGGCAGTCACCCACGGATTATCAGCATTATCTCCATTTGTTGTGGCAGGATATTTCATTATTTTGCCAAAATCATTTCTGATACCTGAAATAATAATACGAACACGATTCTGCGGAACACCATAGTCAGCAGCATTTAACGCCTTATAAATAACTGTGTAACCAAGTGCCCTAAAATCATCAAGTATCACGTCTAAAGCTGAACTATCTTCACCAGCATTACTTCTGCGAATACCATCGACATTTTCAGCAATGAAAGCCATCGGCTTACAATGCTCGATCACCTTTTTCATTTCCAAATACAGCTTGCCTCGTTCTGCACTCAGACCTTTTCTTTTTCCCGCAAGGCTGAAATCCTGACAAGGAAAACCACCTATTACAATATCAGCATCAGGAAGAATAGAATAATCAAGTTCTTTGACATCTCCGCAATATGCTTTATGTCCGAAGTTGTGTGTATATGTATCACAGGCTCTTTGAATGATGTCATTTGCAAAGACTATTTCATAAGGATTCTTATCATAGTACTTTCCTCGAATATCAAAATCTCCTCGGAATCCAAGATCCATACCGCCGCATCCGCTGAACAGTGATATCACCTTTAATACTCTATTTACAGGCAAAATATTTACAGGAACGCTCTTGATGATATCATTTGTTTCATTATCAAAGAACGATAATTGTAAGTTATCCATATGTACCATCCTTTCGTATTTCTCATTGTATTATATCATATCTTTGCTGTTTTTGCAATAACCTCAAAATATTTAAGATTCATGACACCTTTCTTCAAAAAATCCCTTCTGATATATTGCATTTTTATACCGTATATGATATAATAATATTATTATATGCTTCGGCATATTCAGGGGGGAAAATTTATGGAGAAAAACACATCACAATCGTTCAGTAAGCAAAAAATTTGCTATTCTGCACTGCTGTGCATCACCGGACTGCTGATAAATCTACTGGGGACGTATATTTGTCAGAAAACCGGTATTCCGCTCTATCTCGATACTGTCGGTACTGTCTTCGCTGCTGTCTGCGGAGGCATTTTTCCGGGTATCGTCACGGCTTTTTTGCTTACATTCACAAAGGGTATATCCGACAACGACGCTCTTTTCTACTGCCTTGTGGGTATAATCATGGGCGTATGCGGAGCTATTTTCTCAAAACGAGGTTTCTTCAGAAATCCTATAAAAGCTCTTGAATCTATACCTGTTTTTATCCTTACAGCAGCTATACCTGATTCTGTCATTACGTGGTACTTATATCCGGAAGCGCAGACAACCTTTATTTCTCAGGTGATTTCCGATATAAAAACCGAAGGCGCTGACAAGGCTCTGACAATTCTGATAGTATTTGTACTTTACAAGCTCATTCCACAAAAAATGAAAGACGGAATGAAAAATTCTGCTCTGTTTCAAGCGCCGCTCTCAAACGAGATGCGCTGTGCAATAAAAAAGCGCCGCTGCCGCAAGCTCTCTATCAATGTTAAGATAGTATTTATACTTGGTACTGCCGCTTTGATAATAGCCGCTTCTTCAACTGTCATAAGCTTCATCCTCTTCCGTGATAATACTATCAAAGACCATAAGTCAGTCGCTTTAAGCATCGCTCAGACTGCCGCTGATGCCGTTGACGGCGATATGATAGACGAGTACCTCGAAAAGGGCGAAAGCGTCAAAGGGTACGCTGAGACTAAAGAAAAGCTCGAAATGCTGAGAAGTACTCACAGCGATGTTGAATACGTCTACGTCTACAGGATAGAAAAGGACGGCTGCCACGTTATTTTCGACCTCGATACTGAGGATACTCCCGGCGGTAAAATAGGCGATATCGTTGAGTTTGACGAGGACTTCAAGCAATACGTACCTGACCTTATCAAAGGCAGAAAGGTTGAACCTTTCATATCCTACGGAGCTTTCGGCTGGCTTCTGACATCGTATCAGCCTGTATACAACAGCAGCGGAGATATCGTCTGCTATGCAGCAGCAGATATTTCCATGAATGATATTTCCGATATCCTTAAACGCTTCCTTGCACAGCTTATATCGCTGTTTATCGGATTTTTTATAGTTATTATAGCTATAAGTCTCTGGTTCGTCAAGAGCAATATCCTTTTACCTGTAAATACAATGGCTTATTGTGCCGGAGATTTCGCATTCAACAGCGGTGAAGACCTTGAAGAATACATCGAACAGCTCAAAAAGCTGGACATACGCACAGGCGATGAGATAGAAAATCTCTACCTTGCATTTGTTAAAACTACCACTGATACATTGAAGTACGTAGAGGATATCAAGGAAAAGAATGAAACTATCTCAAAAATGCAGAATGGTCTTATCATGGTACTTGCTGATATGGTCGAGAACCGTGACAAATGCACAGGCGACCATGTACGCAAAACTGCCGCTTATGCAAAGATAATCATGAATCAGATGAAGAAAGACGGTATGTATCAGGAGGAACTGAATGATGAATTTATAGCAAACGTCATAAATGCAGCACCTCTCCACGACATAGGAAAAATACACGTATCAGATGTGCTCCTCAACAAGCCGTCGAGACTTACAGACGAGGAATATGAGCTTATGAAAAAGCACACTACTCTCGGAAGCGAGATCATCGACCGTGCTATTGAAATGGTTCCCGACTCTGTATACCTCGAAGAAGCCAAGAACCTTTCTGAGTACCACCACGAAAAATGGAACGGTACAGGCTATCCTAACGGCATAAGCGGAGAGGAGATACCTCTTTCAGCACGTATAATGGCTGTAGCAGACGTTTTCGATGCTCTTGTGTCACGCAGAAGCTATAAAGAGCCTTTCCCGTTTGAAAAGGCTATGGATATCATAAAAAAAGATTCCGGCACTCATTTTGATCCTCTTATCGCAAAAGCATTTGTCGAAGCGGAAGATGAAGTAAAAATAATTACCGAAAGATTCCAGCATCAGGCTGAAATAAGAGACCACAACCATATGGGTATCGGAGCATAAAATAGAATGACAGCTTGTCGAGAAAGTATGATTTATTCAAAATTGAAACACGGACGGCGAATCGCCGTCCCTACAATTTGGCTATTTACCGTAGCTTTTGTAGAGACGACCATTGGTCGTCCGCTAA
>DEBW01000023.1:6883-7319 GCA_002348905.1 Ruminococcus flavefaciens
TTATGTTTATTGACAGACTAATGGGCGCACATCCGTGCGCCCAAAATTTTTATTATTTGACCTATTTCTTATAAGCGGTCTTTTCAAAGCTTTTAAGACTGCGCTTTTTCAGTGCAGCTTCAAGAAGCTCAGGCAGTTTCTCAGGCGGACACGCAAAACACGGTATACCCATAGATGCTGCTTTTTCTGCAAGATGAGAATCAAAGCACGGCTTACCGCTGTCAGATATCGCAAGAAGTATTATCAGATTTACGCCTGAATCCTTTATCTCAGAGAGACGGCGTTCAAGCTGAGCACGGTTTCCGCCTTCATAGAGGTCAGTAACTATGAACATAGTCGTTTTCTCCGGCTCAGTGATAAGCTCCTGACAGTACGCCACGGAGTTGTTTATATCTGTACCTCCGCCGAGCTGTACGCCGTACAGAAGCTCTACAGG
>DEBW01000023.1:7502-7825 GCA_002348905.1 Ruminococcus flavefaciens
CCGCTCTGGTCTATATCGAGTATCACCGTCCTTGACGCAGACTTTGATGCTCTCTCGTAGAAGTAGAACTTCTCAGGGAGAAGTACCTTACGCTGTACATCATAGTTCTTGAGATTGCGGCGTATGGTCATTTTATAGTCAAGAGCTGCCGCCGAAGGTATCGGAGAATGTTCACGGCGGTTTATAGCAGCCGTTACTGAACGGCGGATATCGTCTGCAAGTCTGCGGTTGATATCCTCGACTATTTTTTCGATGTACGCCCTTGCGTTAGCTTTGGCTTTAGTCGGTATCTGGTCTTTGAGCATGAGCAGGAGCGATGCTGT
>DEBW01000023.1:7948-10176 GCA_002348905.1 Ruminococcus flavefaciens
TTCCATTGGCGAGAAGAGTGCTCTGAGGTCGCCGAGCCACTTTGTAAGCTGAGGTGATGAAAGACCACGTCCGCCCGTTTTTCCGCCGCCCTGTCCCTGACCGGCTGCTCCACCGTAAATCTGAGAAAGAGCCGAATCCATGAGGATATCCTCTGCTGAAAGCGCTGCTCCGCCAAGAGAATCTATAGTCTGACGGCTGTCCTCGCCGAGTATCAGCCGCCAGCGTTTCAGGAGCTGTTTATTATCCATATCAAATATCTCCAAAATCAAAATCGTCAAGCTCGTCGATAGTCTGCTTTTCCTCGACAGTCAGCTCACCCGTTGTCACCTCTGCCGCCTGCTGAGACGATATTCCAAGCACTTCGCCGATATTTTCAGCAATATCAGACTTTTCAGACGGTGTGAAGTCTGAGAAAGTTCTCCTCAGAGTTACAATGACAGGTTTGAACTCCTCGTCATCAAGCTCGCTGATAAATCCGCTGAGTGCCTCCCAGAGCGAAAGACGGCTGATAAGGCTGTGATGATTTCGCCTTGCAAGTCCCTCAAACCACGCTGCGCCCTCATTTGCAGGAATACCCTTTGAAAGGCGGCGTTTTGCAAGCTGTGAGAGCTTATCCGGCTTCATTATCCCCTGCTCTGCCAGCAATGCACACGCAAAACCTGATATGAGCGGGTTTACAGTATCGCTGTCGGCAATATCTCCGAGGATAGTATCAAATCTGCTTCTGTCGATGAAGTCATGTGCAAGGCAGGCATCATGTACAAGTGCTATTGCCGTCATCATTTCCTCAGCTGCGTTTGCATCGCATATGCTCGCCGTGTAGAGCTGTAGGCAGAATTTAAGGTATAACTGCTCGATAAGCGGTATCATAGGTGTAAGATCCATCTTTCTTATGCTTCCGAATCTCACCGCAGCCGACAGACTTCCGATAGTATTTCCTTCCTCAGCCGGTGATGAACAGTCAGCAGCCATTTTCTGCACAGCATAAGACGCAGTCTTTATACATTCCGGAAGTCCGCAAAGCAGAGCCGAATAAAGCGTCTCCGCAGCGGACGAAACGTTCTCAGCCGATGCAAGAGCCATATTCAGCGAAGTTTTTGCGGATTCCTCAACGGTATCACCGTTAAGCGAAGCTTCAACTATCTGTATCTCAATTTCAGGAGTCCAGCTTATAAGCCATTTTTCAGCCCATGTTGCATTCTCCTGAAAACGTGCGGTCTTTTCGCCAAAGTGTACGCCAGCCTGTAGAAGTCTGTGCAGGAAGAATGAACGGTTAAGGTCAAGGAATGCCGATTTTTCAGACTTTACACGCAGATTCTCACGCAGGTCAAGTTCAAGCTCCTGAGCCGAAGCTGTGCGGAAGCGTTCAAGCTTGAGGTCTTTAAGCTGGTGCATGAAGTCGTCCTGCACTGAGGTGCAGACTGTACCTTCCGGAAGCTGTCCTATACTCGTGCCTATCTCGACATCAGCACAGGCGAGGGATATCTCTCCGAAGCTTCCGTGTCCGAGACAGGTCACAGCCGCATCACGCAGGTCAGAAAGCGCCGGAGTTTTTCCTCCACGCATCACTGCAAGAGTCTCAGCAAGGCGCTGAGCTTCTATTACCTCCGCAGACGATGCTGAAAAACCGTTTTCACGCTGATATGCCGCAAGGCGTGAAAGATATTCCGGAGCGGTGTTTTCAGGTGTGGAACTTAAGCGGTTTCTCCACAGCATTTCGTAGTAGCCCGGCGCCTTGCTTCCTGCGCCGTATCCTGAGCGGGATGACAGACGGTAGTAGGAGTACGGCATGAGCGTGGATTTTGATTCGACAGTTTTAAGTTTGTCTGTAAGTTTTCTGTCTTTATCCGAGAACGGTATATTCTTTATGCCGGCCGTGTGGAAAGCACCCGTTATAACTGCGGCAGAGCCGTATTTTTCTTCAGTTTCGGCTATTCTGCGTCTCATGTATGCTTCACGAAGTTCGTTGTGCTCGTCCGATTCTGAGAATTCGCGTATGGACTTTCCGTATTCCTCTGCGGCGACCATGAATTCATCATAATTCTGTGCGTGTTCGAAACGGTATTCCCAGAAAGTATCAGTATCAAGGCCTGATATCTTTTCTATTTTCTCATAGACGCTTTCCTCATGTTCCTTTTCTTCTTCCGGCGCGTCTTCGCTTTCCTTTTCCTTTGCGACAAGCAGGCTTCCTGACGGAAGGTCGCAGAACTCAACCGGTACACCGTTC
>DEBW01000037.1:0-217 GCA_002348905.1 Ruminococcus flavefaciens
ACCAGATGAGCTAAATCCGCATTCAATTGAAGTACGAGTAATATTATAACACAATTGTCATTATTTGTAAATTGGCAAAACAAACAAAATGAGAATGTTGGTTTTCAGCAAAATAACGGAGCGAAAAGGCACATAAAAAATCCCGAAGCTATTGCTTCGGGATTCATGTAATACCAAGGTTATTACCCCAGTACTATGGAGCGGATTACGAGGCTCG
>DEBW01000037.1:396-10234 GCA_002348905.1 Ruminococcus flavefaciens
ATGAGGCTCGAACTCACGACCTCTAGCGTGACAGGCTAGCGTTCTAACCAACTGAACTACCGGGCCATTTTGGTGGGGACTACAGGGCTCGAACCTGTGACCCTCTGCTTGTAAGGCAGATGCTCTCCCAGCTGAGCTAAACCCCCACACAGACCTTTATTTCGCCGTTTTCAGGACTTTCGTTTTTGTTCTGTCCCCTGACGACTATTAAATTATATCACAACTATTTCGATTTGTCAAGCATTTTTTGAAAAAAATTTCAGATTTTTTTAAAAAAGTCTGCAAACGGCGTAAAATAGAGAAAAATTTCTTGAAAAAATTTCGATTTTGGTGTGATTTCGGGGTATTTTTTGAAAAAATCTCAAAAAAATCCTGAAAAAATATTTTTCAAGGGCTGGCAGAAGATATTTGCTCCGATTGAATCATAAGCGGATAGATCATAAAAGCAAAAGGAGCTTTCCAAAACTGAAAAGCTCCTTTTATAGAAACGAATTGGTGGGGACTACAGGGCTCGAACCTGTGACCCTCTGCTTGTAAGGCAGATGCTCTCCCAGCTGAGCTAAACCCCCACGCAAAAACGGTACGTCAGACCAACGATTTGAACCTGTTGACTGACAACTTTAATATTATATCACGGCGCTAACGATTTGTCAAGCATTTTTTCAAAAATCCGAAAAAATTTTTTGAGCGATAAAAAACAGCGGGCGGATGACCTCCGCCCACAATACCGTCTTATCAAAGAGCCATTACATATATCTGGCAAGGGTTTGCCTCGTCCCAAAGTGTCGGAAAGACTTCAAACTCTTTAAATCCGAGTGCAATGTAAAATCTGTTTGTGTCGTCGTAGTCGTCATACATACCCATTTTCACAGTTTTGACCTGAAAGAATGAGTAGCCGTCCTTCACAGCAGACTCCTTAGCAGCTTCAAAAAGCATTTTTCCGATACCTTTTCTATGGTACTCTTTAAGTACACCCATTACGTGCAGTTCAACAGTATCCTTGCCGGTCTCGTTCAGACACAGGAAACCTACCGGACGTTCACCGTCAAAAGCAGCAAAAAAGTTTTTATCGGTACACTCTCTGATATAGTTCTCTCTGCTTTCAGCGACTTCAAACCATTCCGGAAGCGCTTCAAGTATCATACGGGTAATTTTCTGTTTCTGTTCTTTATCTGTAATAGTGTTTATTCTCATAAAAGCATCTTCTTTCTTATTATAGTATAAAGGATTTCAAGTTCTCGTGCAAAGCACATTTAATTCTAATCGAGCCAGTCCTCCATTCTGCCTGAACCGCCTGTTGAAAGGAAACCGTAGAAGGCAAGTACATTTGAAGCATCCGCAGCATTTATATAGCCGTCTCTGTTAATATCTGAGTTAACTGTCTGACGGGAGTTGAAAGCAGCTTTCTTGCCGGTAGACAAAGCAGAATACTCTGCAAGTATAGCAGAAGCATCCTTTGCATTCACAACACGGTCAAGGTTAGCATCGCCCATTACCGGAGCTTCTCCGAGAGACTGGAACTTATAGCCGTACTTTTTCGCATATCTCTGTGCAGTCGAGTTATCATAGCCGATGATAGTGCCAGTAAAGTAAGGGAAATACTTATCTTCACCTTTTTCATCTTTTACAGTCTCGCCGTTTTCATCAAGTCTTTTTTTCCTGTCTGATGATATAGTAGCACTGCTGTCGAATATCGTACAATACGGATTAAGTATCGTTACAGATTCAAGCTTGTCGCATCCCCAGAAAGCCTCGTCACCGATACTTTTAACAGAAGCAGGTATCTCTACAGATTTAAGGGATACGCAGCTGCGGAAAGCCCATGCATCAATAGTTTTCACAGAATCAGGTATTTTTATCTCTTCAAGATCTCTGCACATATGGAATGCTCTTTTTCCGATCCTTTTAATAGTATCCGGCAAAGATATCGAAACAAGGTCACCGTTATCGAACAAACTGTCATTTATCGCTGTTACGCCGTCCGGAATGGTAATCGTTTTTACATCGCTAAGTAAAAAAGCCTGTTTTCCTATCTCATTTAAAGTAGAAGGAAGCGTGACAGATTCAACACAGCCTCGGAAAGCACCTTCTCCGATCCTTGTTATGCCTTCAGGGATATCAATAGTTTCTATGCGGCTGTCAGCAAATGACCAGTCAGGTATCTCCGTCCATGTCGAAGGGATACGGACTTCGCTCATCTGGCAGATATCAAATGCATAAGGCTCAACATTTCTTACAGAATCAGGAATAACGACTTTCTTAGTCTCTGCCTGATAGAACGCATCTGAGCATATAGTCTCTACGGTATCGGGAATAACGTACTCTTCACTTACTTTTGCCTTTGGATAAACTATGAGCGCAGTCTTGTTTTTATTGAAAAGCACACCGTCAAGGCTTGAAAACGCTTCATTGCCCTCAGCGACATTTATTGCAGTCACATTCTCTATATACATAAACGTATTCAGGTCGATCTCTCTGACAGATTTCGGGATAGTCACTGTTTTAAGCTTAGTATTTATCGACTCACTTCCATCGAGGCTGCCAAACGTTATATGCGTCACCCCGTCAGGAACAACATAATCTCCTTCCGGATCACAATAAAGAAGTGTGCCGTTAATTATTACAGTTCCTTCCTCAGCGATCTTGTTTTTAAACCATTTTGTATCTTCAAACGCACGAGCACCAATGCTTGTAACTGATGCCGGTATCTCTATTGATTCAAGATTTACATCACTGTAAAAAGCATAGTTACCGATGCTTGTGACTGAATCAGGCATCTTCACAGATCTCAGATTGTAGCAGTCGGCAAAAGCATTCTCCCCGATGCTCTTGACGGTATTTGGTATCGTAACTGAAGTTATATTGGCAGATCCATATAATATCCACCATCCAAAAGCTCCGCCAGCGATAGCCTTTGCCGTATCAGGGATGACTACATCACCAGAGCACTCTCTTCCGTCGATCAATATTCCATTAACAATAACAAGCGGATCTTTTTTTGATTTTTCTTCCAGCCATTTTGTATTAATAAACGCAAGTGAACCGATACTTTCGACAGAAGCAGGGATGTTTATCTCTTCAAGGTCAGAACAAGCTGAAAACGCTCTGTCACCTATTCTTTTCACAGAATCCGCAAGCACAACTTTTTTAAGGGAGCTTAGATTGAATGCATCATTTCCAACACTTGTTATACCGTCGGAAATAATGACAGTTTTTATCTTGTCCTTATAATCATTTACTGAATATTCATCGTAAGAAAAAGGCGAATTGTATAAATAATCCGGCATATCACCGCTGCCGGTAAAGGTAAGCGTACCTTCGCTGTCAAGTGTCCAGCTGATGTTTGAGTTCAAAGTTCCGCTTTCAACGATGTCAGCCGCTTCCGAAACAAAAAGAGTTTTCGGCTGAGCGTACTCAAAATAAGCCGCCGTACCGCAAAATAAAGTTACTGCAAGCACAGAAGCTAAAATTTTTCTCAATTTCATACATATCCTCCTATTTAAGTATACACACTATATTATAACATAAATCCGCATGATTGCAACACCTTATTATAAAAAGCACATGGAAATCAATTTTCAAAATATTATGCCATGAAACACATATTTTGTAGGGACGGCGATTCGCCGTCCGCAAGTAACAAGCATACAAACTGTTGTACGAAAATATACAGCAAAACACCGCCAAAAATCCTGTTACATAACCCCATGCCATATAAAAATTAAAAATAGTAGTGACATTCAGATAGTTTTATGATATAATATAATTACTACTTTTATATTTAAAGGACGTGTTCTATTATGTCTGAAAACTATGATGTTATCATCGCTGGCTGCGGTGCAGCCGGACTTTACGCCGCTATCAACCTTCCTTCAGAGCTGAATATACTCATCCTCTGCAAACGAGAGCTGCCTCTCTGCAACTCCATGCTTGCACAGGGCGGTATCGCAGGCGTTTACAACTCACCAACAGATAATATACAGTATCATCAGAATGATACCCTTATCGCCGGCGGATTCAAGAACAACGTTGAAGCTGTTCACACCCTCGTAAGTGAAGCAGCACAAGACCTTGAACATATAATCAAGCTCGGCGTGGATTTCGATAAAAACCCTGATGGCACTTATCACCGCACTCTCGAAGGCGGTCACAGCCACCACCGTATCTTCCACCACGCTGATGCTACAGGCAAGGAGATAACCACTACCCTGCTCGAAAATGTAAGAACTCTGCCAAACGTTACAATAATGGAGAATACCATTATGTGCGGAGTAAAGCAGACCTCAACAGGCTACTCAGCATTCCTGAAAAAGCAGGACGATACATATATGACTGCAAACTGCCACTTCATGATACTTGCTACAGGCGGTATCGGACGAGTATACCAGTTCACCACAAACTCAGCTATAGCTACAGGTGACGGCATCACTTTCGCATACGAAATGGGCGCAAAGATAAAGAACCTCAGCTATGTACAGTTCCACCCGACAGCATTCAACAACCGTGCTACCCGTGAGTGCTTCCTCATATCCGAGGCTGTACGTGGCGAAGGCGCATACCTCCTCAACTGCCACAAGGAACGCTTCATGCACAATTACGATGAGAGACTTGAACTTGCTCCCCGTGATGTAGTATCACATTCTATAATACTCGAATCAAGAAAGCAGAACTCCACTGACTTCTACCTTGATATAAGCTATAAGGACAGCGAATTCCTCAAAAAGCGCTTCCCGATGATATACAAGAACCTGCTTGACCAGGGCTTTGACCTCACAAAAGAACCTGTACCGATATTCCCATGCCAGCACTACCTCATGGGCGGTATAGACGTTGACAAGAACTCTGAGACTACCCTGCCGAACCTCTATGCCTGCGGAGAATGCTCACATACAGGCGTACACGGCGGAAACCGTCTCGCAAGCAATTCACTTCTTGAAGCGCTTGTATTCTCACGCCATGCCGCAATGAACATAGCATCAAAGCTTGACAAAGTACCTGAGGGATTTGAAGAAGCCGAGTTTGACGCTCACCTCAGTGCTGACCGTATACCAAAGGGCATACGTACAGAAACAAGAAAGATAATGCAGGAAAGCCACTTTGTAATACCTGACAAAAAGGCTGCCGCAGAGGGATTCAAGCGTGTAAAGGCAATACGTGACGACCTCCTCAGCGGAAGATATCTCGTAGATGCAGACTATGTACTTGCAAAGTCTATCGTGACCGTAGCCTACATAATACTTAGCGAAGTAATGCAATAAGCGGCGCCAAGCGACCGGATTTATCGTAAAAACCATGTAGGGGCGGATATCATCCGCCCGTGCCTTACGTACAATCTGACGTTGACCAATTGTAGGGACGGCGTTCCGCCGTCCGCAAATTCCCCGATAACGTCCGCAAACCTATATTATATTTGTATTGTTGCATTGATATCCGGACGGTGAAACACCGCCCATACAGAAGGAAAAGTAAAAAACGTAGAACATGAAAGGAGCAGAGAAAAATATGGAGCTAACGAAAAAGATCACCGCATTGCTGCTGTCGGCTGCTGCGCTCAGTACAGCAATACCTGTCAGCACTTGCGCTGACGAATCCGAAATGCCGGAGCTTATCTCAGACATAAACGACGACCATGCGCTGACCGTTCAGGACATGGTACTTATGAGCAAGTATCTTCTCGGTTCAGGCGAACTTGAAGAAGAAGCATTTTCAAGAGCAGACTCAAACGCTGACGGCTCAGTTGATACCTTCGACCTTGCAAATATGCGTCACAGCTACATATACAACGCTTCTCACACTCCTGCCGGAAAATGGGAGGGCACAGGCTTCAACGGAGAGCGTGTGTTCCAGTTCGATGACAGCGAGACAGGCAGCGTGAGCATACCTGCCCGTAATGTAACTATCCCTTTCACTATACGCACAAACGGAAGCAAGATAACTTTCGCACTTTCCGGAGGCGCTCCTGCATCAGCTGTGATATCATGGATAGACAGCGAGCATTTCTACCTCGAATGGGACGGCTCAAAAAGTGAATACTTCACCTACTCCGGCAATCATAC
The DNA here is from genome assembly GCA_002348905.1 of Ruminococcus flavefaciens. Lineage (GTDB taxonomy): Bacteria > Bacillota > Clostridia > Oscillospirales > Ruminococcaceae > Ruminococcus > Ruminococcus flavefaciens_O. Next base: position 6,453 of record DEBW01000037.1, read on the forward strand.
TATCGTTGATACCGGCTTAGAGCTGAACGGCAATTATATATCAAACTTAGGAGATACCTACAGTTTTGAAAAAAATGCAGGCAAGTGCAACGGCGGTCCGGTAACAGTCGTCTCAAAAAACAAGGAAATAAAATTCATCTACGGCAACGGCACATCTCAGACAGGTGTATACTCCCCTGTTGACAAATACCACTTTACTATAATATGGAACGACGGTACAGTTGAAAAATTCACACGCCGTGAGATAAAGACCTCAAACGGTCTTACCTACGTAAACGGCATACTCATAGCCAACAAGACCTATTCTGTTCCGCAAAGCTACGATCCGGGCGGACTTACCGGCGAATTTATGGCAGCTTACAACGAAATGATAGCCGATGCATATGCTGACGGCATAACTCTATGGGTATGCTCCGGATACAGAAGCTACAGCTATCAGAGCAAGCTCTACAACAACTATGTATATACCGACGGAAAGGCTGCTGCTGATACATACTCAGCCCGTCCGGGACATTCAGAGCATCAGACAGGTCTTGCAGCCGACATAAATTCTGCTGACGAGTCATTCGCAGGAACTCCGGAAGCAAAATGGCTTGCAGCAAACTGCTGGAAATACGGCTTTATCATACGCTATCCGAAAGGAAAGGAAAGCATAACCGGCTATATCTATGAACCGTGGCATATACGCTACTTAGGCAAGGAAAACGCAAAACTGGTATATGAATCAGGTCTTACCCTTGAAGAATACCTCGGAATCGACTCTGTATACTCTTATTAAGGAGGAATAGTCATGCCATTTCCCAAAGACCACAAATACACAGCGGAGGAATTCTTCGCACTTACTCCTGAAAGCGACTCAGAGCGTTATGAGCTTATCAACGGCGAGATAATTGCTCTCGCTGCACCAAGTATAATGCACCAGCGCCTTTCAATGAGACTTTCTGTCATTGTTGGCGGTTTTGTGCTGGCAAACAAAGGAAAGTGTGAGCCGTTTGCTGCTCCGACAGATGTAGTACTCAGCGATGACAACGTTGTTCAGCCGGATTTCTTTATCCTGTGCGACCCGTCAAAGCTTGATAATATGCGCTGTTACGGTGCTCCTGACTTTGTTATCGAGATCACTTCCTCTGACCGTTCAGCAGACTTCACCCGTAAACTTGCAATGTACAAGGACTTTGGCGTAAGGGAATACTGGATAATAGATCCTGCGACTGAAAAGGTTCTTGTGTACTTGTTTGAAAAGAGCATGAATACGGTGAACATATATAATTTCAGCGATAACGTCCCCGTCGGGATATACGGCGGTGAACTTTCCTTAAACATAGCCGAACTCATAAAATAAAAACTGGAGGAATAATAATATGAAGCTTCTACAGTGTTACATTGACAATATCATAACAACAGCCCTCATGGAGGACATAAACTATATCGACGCTGCTGCCGATAACCTCATACCGCCTGAGCATAAAAGCTCAGCATACTACGTGGCAAAGGATACCGGCGTTGTATGCGGTATCGAAGTTGCAAAGAGAGTATTCGACCTTGCAGGCGGAGATGTGGACTTCCGCATACTTCTCCCTGACGGTTCAAAGGTGCAGAAGGGTGATATCATCGCAGAGCTTGACGGAAGTACACTTACACTTCTCAAAGGCGAGAGAACTGCACTCAACCTTTTACAGCATATGTCAGGTATAGCAACAGCAACAAACAAGTGCGTAGAGCTTGTAAAGGGTACAAACGCATCTGTTACCGATACAAGAAAGACACTTCCAGGACTTCGTGCATTACAGAAGTACGCAGTAACAGTCGGCGGAGGAAAGAACCACCGCTTCAACCTCTCTGACGCAGCAATGCTGAAAGACAACCACATAGACGCATACGGCGGAATAACCGCAGCAGTTGCAGCTCTCCGTGAAAAGATAGGACATACCGTCAAGATAGAAGTTGAGGTACGTACACTTGAAGAGTTACAGGAAGCTCTCGACAACAAAGTAGAGATAATCATGCTTGACAATATGAGCTGTGACGAGATGAAGAAGGCTGTCGGGATAACTTCCGGACGTGCTCTCCTCGAAGCATCAGGCAACGTAACAGCTGAGAATATCCGCTCTGTAGCAGAAACAGGCGTAAATATCATCTCACTCGGAGCACTGACACATTCAGTAAAGTGCTTTGATATATCAATGAAGATAAAGAAATAAGAAACCGTCCTTACAATATATAACGGCTGATTCAGCCTGTAAGGACAGTTTCTAAAGAAAAAAGGCTGCCGGAGGGTGTGTGACCGGCAGCCTTTTTATATACTTATAAGGGAACTGGAGGTGAGGGATATTGTCCCTCACCGGATAGGGAATTGCATTTATCAGTGTATTTCAAGCCTTTTAGCGACAGGCTCGGCAGGTTTTTTCTTTGGAAGCTCAATGCAGAGGATACCGTTCTTATACTCAGCATTAATACCCTCAGCGTCAACATCGGATATATCGAAGCTTCTCTTGTAAGAGCCGAATCTGCGTTCACGGCGGATATACTTGGTATCATCGTCTTTTTCTTCAGTTTCGGTATTGTGTTCGGCGGAAATAACGAGATATTCGCCGTTTATATCAAGCTTGATGTCCTCTTTCTCGAAGCCCGGAAGTTCGGACTCCATGATATACTTGTCGCCTGCGTCTTTTATATCAGTCCTGCAAGCGTTGACAGGCATACTGTCTGTGAACAAATCCTTGTCCATATCATTCCACATATTGAAAAGGTTAAAAGCGTTTCTTCCGAATGGTGTCATACCGTACATCATAAATCATACCTCCTGAATATATCTCACTTAGCACTTATCAGTACCGGAGCATATCTCCGATAATATTATTTGACCGATGTTATATAATATACGTTTTCCATTGGTATCATTCCTTTCGTTTCATTGTCTGTATGATACTGCTGTTTTATGAAAGAAATATCACAGGAATGTGATAGTTTCACGAAAATTAGCACTCACGCCCAGAGAGTGCTAACACTCACATAAGGAGAGTGCTAACAGATGCACAGCAAAACGGGCGGATAAAACCGCCCTGTAAATCATGGATTTAAAACAATATCCTCGAATTTGCCACGTATAGCCTTAACGAGTTCAGTTGGAGAAAGGCGTATCTGAGTACCGATGCGACCTCCGCTTATGTAGAAAAGCTCCATAGGCTCAGCGGTATTGTGTATAACGGTCATGAACTGTTTTTTCATGCCGATAGGAGTGCATCCTCCACGCACATAGCCAGTAACAGCGGTTATATCCTTTACATGAAGAAGCTCCACGGATTTTTCGCCCACGCTCTTGGCAGCCTTTTTGAGGTCGAGTTCAAGCGCTACAGGGAGCAGGAAGCAGTAATAGCTTCCGGACTTGCCATGAGCGATAAGAGTCTTGAAAGTCTCATCAAGAGGCTGACCGAGCTTTTCAGCGGTGTGAATACCGTCAATGAACTCATCACATTCATAAGTCTGAACGGTATAGTTTATTTTGTTTTTTTCAAGAAAACGCATAGCGTTGGTTTTTAATTCCTTAGCCATAATTTTCTCCCCCTTTTCTTCAATTCATAATGCATAATGCATAATTCATAATTGATGTTGCCTTAACATCCTGTAGGGACGGCGTTCCGCCGTCCGCAAATCCCTCGATAACGTCCGGAAACAAATATTGTTTGTATATTGTTGCATTGACATACGGGCGGCGAAACGCCGCCCCTACAATTGTTTTATGTTAGTTTTCGGGTAAGGCGTGGGACGTCGAGGACGCCGTC
>DEBW01000211.1 GCA_002348905.1 Ruminococcus flavefaciens
GTATCAGGAACAGCAAGCAGCCACTTCTGCATAAGCACAATGTCGGATACGTTGAAGCTGCCGTCAGCGTTTATATCACCTAAAATGAAGTCATCATTCAGTGTAATAAAAGCAAAACCGTTATCTTTTGCATGGGTTTCAGCAACTGTACCGGGGTAACCATAAATTTTAACTGGATAAGCTTTATATTGATCGTCAACACATCCATTTTGCATATTTGAATTAGGGTAGTAAGTATATCCAATTGAATATTTACCAATATATTCTATGCTTTCAGGAATGTAAATTGCGTTCATACCTATGCCTATCAATCCAGTAAATGCATAATCATTGATTATACTTATATTATCACTAATAACAACAGTTGAATTTTTATTTAACAGTCCATAAAATGCCTTTTCTCCAATTTCTAAAACTTCTTTGCCTTCAATTTTATTTGGAATTGTGATAGTTCCTTCGGTTACTCCAGTATAGTTTGTTATTATTATTTTTTCATTTATAAAATCATATACAAACGATTCGTATTCGAGTGCATTGACACTTAAGTTCCAGTCAGGAAGATATCCGACTATTTTGTGCTTTGGTTCATTTTCTGCCGCTGATGAATACGTCGGAATCGTAAGAGCAGCCGCAGCGGCTATGGCAATTATCCTATGTACTTTCATTCATAGACCTCCTCACAGTTATGATACTTCTATTATAGAGCAGGAGATATATGCGTGTCAATACATGGGAAAAAAGGTACAGGGAAGATTTTCTGTTGCAGATACATTCCTATTTTATAGAAACCGTATATGATTGTGAAAATAAACAAAATAATCGAATGTAAACACTGTTTACTCTACTTGACAATCGTGACAGAATGCTGTATAATCTTTTTGTAAGTGAACAATGTTTACAAGAGGAGGTGAGTTAATGCCGAGAGACAAAACAGAAGCACATGAAAAAATCATTGCGGCAGCAGTCAGAGAGTTTATGGAATACGGCTTTGAGAATGCATCCATGAGACGGATAGCCTCTGAGGTCGGGCTGACAGTCGGTGCTTTGTACAGGCATTTCCCGAATAAAGAGGAGATGTTTGCGGCGCTTGTTGAACCGACGATCAATGACCTGATGGCGAAATATCAGGCATTCGTTGAACAGGGCTATGAGGTAATGAAATGCGGTGATGTGAATCAGCTATGGAATGAAAGCGAAAGCGAGACAAAGTGGCTCATGAGTTTTATCTACGACCATTTTGATGTATTCAAGCTATTAATATGCCGTTCACAGGGAACACGTTTTGAAAGCTTTGTTCACGATATGGCACAACTTGAGGAAAGCTCCACTCTTGATTATTTTGAGCGAATGAAGGTTTACAATATGACCGTCAACGAGATTTCACAGCAGGAGTTCCATATGCTGGTGACAGCAAATGTTTCGGCGCTTTTCGAGGCGGTTATACATGATTTCAGCCGTGAAGAAGCGATGCATTATGCGGAAACTCTGGACGCTTTCTTTTCAGCAGGCTGGAAAAAGATACTCGGCATCTGATGCCGAATTTCTTTTGAACGGCAGTTAGCTTATACTAATAAAATAAGGAGGATTTTTATGGAAAATACAAAGAAACGCTCAACGTTGAGCTGGGTGGCAGAATTTGCAGGGCAGAAGAAACCCAATTATATTCTCAGTGTTCTGCTGGCGGTGTGCAAGGTCGTTTTCGGGCTTTTGCCGTATTTGTATATGGCGGATATCGTGGACAAGCTGCTAAAAATGAACGCAGGAACAGTTGAAAAGGATATGGGACTGCTGACTGCAAGCATTGTGAAAATGGCAGTGTTCTGGGTTCTGTGCCGTGTATGCCATGCGATTTCAACGACGCTTTCTCATGCGGCAACCTTTGAGGTGCTTGCAAATATCCGCAGACAGCTTACCGAAAAACTGTCAAAGCTTCCGCTAGGTTCTGTTCTGTCACAGTCAAGCGGAACATACAAGAACATCATCTGCGAGCGTGTGGATTCAATAGAAACTACACTGGCGCATATCATACCGGAGGTGCTGTCATCGGCTTTTGTTCCTGTTGCACTTGTAATTTACATGATGACGATAAACTGGAAGTTGACGTTCATATCTCTTGTATGCGTACCTGTAGGAGCGGCATTTTTCATGCTGATGATGGTGGGCGGTCAGGAAAGTTATGAAAATACTGTCGTAAAAACCAAAAAGCTGAATGATACCGCCGTTGAATACATCAACGGTATCGAGGTAATAAAGGCATTCGGCAAGGCAAAAACATCCTATGAAAAGTTTGTTATTGCAGCAAAAGAAGGTGCTGACTGTTTCATTGACTGGATGCGACGCTGCAATCTCTGGCAGAATATTTCTCTGCTTATAATGCCGTATTTTCTTCTCGGACTGCTTCCGTTCGGTGCGCTGTTTTACATGAAAGGCACAGTTTCAGGCTCTGATTTTCTGATGCTTATTATTCTGTCTCTCGGTCTTGTTTCGCCAATCATGACTATCGCTTCCTATTGGGACGGCGTGGCAAAAATGGGAACGATAATCGGTGAGGCGACTGAAATACTGGAACGTGATGAACTGAAACGTCCCGATACGATGAAAGAAAAGCTGAACGGAACAGACATTGTTCTGCATGATGTTCATTTCGGCTACAAGGATGAAGAAATCCTGCACGGCATCAGTCTTAATATTAAGCAGGGAACAGTCAACGCACTGGTCGGACCATCAGGTTCGGGAAAATCCACAATAGCAAAGCTGATCGCTTCATTCTGGGACGTTGACAGCGGAAGCATTACTTTCGGCGGAGTGGATATCCGAAAAATACCGCTGGAGGAATATAACAGAAATATCGCCTATGTTTCACAGGATAACTACCTGTTCGATGAAACTATAATGGACAATATCCGTATGGGTGATCCGAATGCGAGCGATGAAGATCTGATGAATGCGGCAAAAGCCTGCGGCTGCCATGACTTTATTATGCAGCTTGAACACGGCTATCAGACAGTTGTCGGCGGTGCAGGCGGTCATCTTTCGGGCGGCGAAAGGCAGCGTATCTCCATTGCAAGAGCCATGCTGAAAAACGCTCCCGTCGTTATCCTTGACGAAGCAACTGCTTACACTGATCCCGAAAACGAGGCTCTTGTGCAGTCCTCTGTTGCGAAGCTGGTACAGGGAAAAACTCTGCTTGTAATTGCACACAGACTGTCCACGATTGCTTCTGCCGATCAGATAATTCTCATTAAAGACGGAGTTGTTGAAGCAAGCGGAACACAGGAGAAATTGCTTTCGGATTCACCGCTGTACAGGCAGATGTGGGAAACACATATGGCAGTAAAGGAGGGAGCATAATGTTTAACACACTCAAACTGTTCTTTGATTTCTGCAATGAGGAGGACAGAAAAAAGCTCTATCTTGCAATAGGACTTGGCGTCATCAGAGCGATATTTGCAGCTTTGAGAATTTCTGCGATAGGCGCAGTAGTTATGGGAATACTTGACGGCAATATGACAAGTAAAAACATATGGCTTGCAGTTGCGATTCTTGCTGCATCGGTACTCGGACAGCTTTTTATAAATCTGAAAACTACCATGCTGCAAACGGAAGCAGGTTATCATTCCTGCTCAAACAAGCGAATTGAAATTGCAGAACATCTGCGTTATCTGCCTATGGGCTACTTCAATGACAACAGCCTCGGACATATCACAAGCGTTACAACAAACACAATGGAAGCCCTCTCGGATGTTGCAACAAGGGTAGTCATGCTGACAACTCAGGGTATTCTGACGACTTTTGTTATCACAGTTTTTGTGTTCTGCTTTGACTGGAGAATCGGACTCCTTTTAACAGCAGGCGTGGCTATCTATGCGGTTATAAACAGTGCTATGCAGAAAGTGACACGCAAGGGCGCACCTGTTCAGCAGAAAGCCAACAGAGAGTTAGTTTCCGCAGTTATCGAGTTTATTCAGGGTATAGCTGAGGTCAAGAACTACAACCTTGTAAGCAATAGGGCAAAGAAGCTGGAAGCTGCGATAAAGGCGAAGCAGAACGGTGATACTCACCTTGAATTCGATGTTATCCCGTACATCACTTTGCAGGAGATTGTCACAAAGCTGACGGGCGTTCTGATGTGTGCGGCATCTGTGTATTTTTACATCAACGGCAGTATGTCACTGCTTTACTGCATCATGATGACGATAAGTTCATTTATGATATATGAAAGCCTTGATGTTATGGCAGGATTCTCGGCATTGATACGAAGTGTTTCAATCTGCGTCGATCAGGCAAATGAGATACTTTCTATTCAGGAAATGGATATTGAGGGCGCAGATATTACGCCTGCAAACCATGACATTGAGCTGAAAAATATTACATTTGCTTATGAAAACAGAACAATAATCAACGGCGTTGATCTGAGGATACCAGAACATACCACAACTGCAATCGTCGGACCGTCCGGCGGCGGAAAGACAACACTTACAAACCTTATGGCTCGTTTCTGGGACGTTAAAAGCGGCGAGGTTCTTCTCGGCGGACGAAACGTAAAGGATTACAGCTTTAACAGCCTGATGCGGAATTTCAGCTTTGTTTTTCAGAGAGTGTATCTCTTTGAGGACACCATAGCTAATAATATTCGCTTCGGTGAGCCTGAGGCACCTATGGAAAAAGTCATTGATGCTGCGAAAAAGGCTCGATGCCATGACTTCATCATGAACCTGCCTGACGGCTATGATACAGTAATAGGGGAGGGCGGTGCAAGTCTCTCCGGAGGCGAAAAGCAGCGTATTTCCATTGCAAGAGC
>DEBW01000001.1:0-2793 GCA_002348905.1 Ruminococcus flavefaciens
CTTTTTATGTGAACAGGCTCTAACGAAACGAAATACTATCGCTCAATTGCAAATAATATCGAAGGTGCATTAGATCGCATATCCAAGATAAATATACAGCTATTCACAAAAGAAAACATTAATATTTCTAAGTATCAAGAAGCACTCGGGGTATTTTCGGCGGAAGCAGATGGAATTGTAGATTTCTATATAAAAAAATATGGCAAAGAGCCATGCAAGCTTATGGTCAAGAATAAGCTTATCGAATTAATAGATTGCTTTAGCAATCAGCTTGAGGCTACAAGCGAACAATTGACAGATAAGTATCAAACACTGCTGGATGATTCTTGGCGTGATATGCACAAGAAAGCTATAGCTGAATACCTTAGTACTGCAACGTTACCCTCTTCGAATATAACAATAGTACCCCCAGAACTTACAACCTTTGAGAAGCTAAAAAAGGCAGTTAAAAAATATTATGATTTGCTATAAAATAATAAACCGATGCTTCATATTCAAATGTAGCATCGGTTTTATTATTATGATCTTTTCATGTGCTCGAACTTAAATTATTCGGATCTATATACAACTCAAATGAACACTATTAGCAAGTTGAAAAATGTTCAGCGAGTACAAATTACGAAATTTCAAAAAATGATGGTGCGTTATTTTCAAAAAGTGCCACTTTTCAGGAATTTAGTGACTTCATTTTTTCAGAATTTCGTAATTTACACACCATATTTGAATTTTGTATCTCTACGCCCCCGCTTCTGCGGGGACGAACTTAAATACATTATGTTGCTTAAATTACCGTCGCTTGTTTGTCATGCCGGTCTTACTCTTTTACTACCTCTCCGGTCCAGTCGATTATCCCGCCGAACTCGTAAATGTGTGTATATCCCATATCAGCCAGCTTCTGCGAAGCCTCCTTGCTGCGTCGACCGCTTCGGCAGTATATGAGAATGACCTGGTCGAGGTCGGGCAATTCCTTTGGCTGCTCCGTACCGATAGACTCGTTCGGAATAAGTATCGCACCGGGGATATGACCGCTGTCGTACTCGTCCTGCCGCCATACATCGACGATGATGTGACCGTCGTCAGCCCGCATCATCTCCTCGGCTTCTTCCTGTGTTATCTGCTGATATGTTGCCGTTTCAGAGAATGTTGCAGTCGGAACCTTCGACAGAACACTTTCCGGCAAACTTGTTTCATTACCGCAGGCTGACAGCAACAAACATAAAGAAGCAGCAACTGTCAGAGCTATTGTTCTTCTCATTTCACACACCACCTTATGCCTTTAGCTATGCGCTTCTCAGGCTCATTGAAGTGTCCGCCGTCGTTCCATTCAAGTATGTGACGGGATACATTTTTATCTCCGCACACAAGCTCATATTGCCTGCGGGTACAGTCACCGACGGTTGCCATAATGCGGTCACGAGCCTTTTCCTCGCAGTCGCCGAGGCTGAGATATATGGAGCTGTTCTGCGGAGCGGTATGGCTCTCGGAATAGTTTATCCAGTCTCCGAACCACAGTGAACCCGAACAGCTTATAACTCCGCTGAATGCTTGACTTTCATAGAACGCCCACAGGCTGAAAAGTCCTGCAAGGGAGTATCCGCAGAGGATACGCTTTCCCATCAGACTGTACTCTTTCTCGTAGCAGGGAACGCAGTCATTCATGAGCCAGTCCAGCGTTTTGCGTCCGCCGCCCGAAAAGGACATTTTCTTATTAAGTTTAAACTCCCACGGTGAGAAATCTGCGTTCCAGTCCTCGACCTCATAAATGATATAGTTACAATTTACGTCTCCGCACAGTGCAAGGACTTTTTCAATGGTCTCGGAGCTGTTCTTCGTCTCGCCCCAGTATATCGTAGGAAGGTCGGCTCCGTTTATTTTGATATGGCAGGTTCGGCTGCCTATTTCTGTTGTTTTCATTTTTTCTCCATATACACGAATTCCAGTTCATCGTTCACGGCTTTCTGTGCAAATGTCGTGTAGCCTAGCTTCTGATACAGGCGGATATTGTCAACGCTTCTTGTGCTCGTAAAAAGCTCGTACCGCTTATCAGGAAAGCGATTTTCCATCTCGGACAGAAGCATTGTTCCATAGCCTTTATGTTGATAATCAGGGTGTACCATAAGCTTGCCAATATAAACCGTTCCGTCACGTTCTATAGCGCAAACTGAGCCGATAATAGCATTCGTATCATCGGTCATTTTAAGTATCACTCCACTGTTCCACTCTTCGATTACCTCATCGAGAGTCTGTTTCAGCGGAGGAATATCTCTGCTGCCGAAAAGGTCTGCTTCGCTCTGATAGGCAAGGTATTGAAGCTGTAATATTTCGGGCAGGTCAGTCCGTTCAGCATTTTTTATTATAAACATACAAATTCTCCTGTATTGATGCTCCCAGCTCGTAAGCCTCTTCCAGTGCAGAGCTATTTTCAATGTCACCTATGTCTTTTACTCCGCAAACAAGTACAGTGCCTATACTTTCAAGCTTGAAGAAGTCCAAAACCATTTGATACTGCATCAGTATCGGCTCAAACAGATTCGGAAGCTCTGCTGCTCCCACAAGGAGAAGTCCGAGCTTTTTGATGTGGAACGTGTTTCTCATAGGAGTGTGAAGCCTATCTACAATAGCTTTAAGCTGTGCGCTGATACCATAGAAATACACAGGCGAGGCAATGACGACAATATCCGCATTCCTTAGCTTCTCATATATCTGCACCATGTCATCATCCTGAAAGCACTGGTTACCTTCGCGCACGAAACAGCTGTTGCAGCCTATACAGGGATTGACATTATAATCGGC
>DEBW01000001.1:2838-9786 GCA_002348905.1 Ruminococcus flavefaciens
AGCAGCTCCTTCTGCAAAGCTCTGTGCCAGACGTGCAGTATTGCCGTTTTTTCTCATGCTGCCGATAAGTATTAATATATTATTTTTCATTTATAATCCTTATTCACTTTTATTGCCTCATATATAAGGTAAGTAGATTGAGAGCCTCCTCTCGGAGGTCCATTTATAGCTCTATTACAGCTTAATCATATTTAGGAGTTCTTGATAATTATTAACCGCATCATATAGAACTTCACTTGTATTGACCTTGTTGAACAGAACCCTCGCACAGTCAATTTTCGCTTTTTCAATAGGTCTGAGGTCAATACTTGACATTGAACCTTTGGTTTCGGCTATAAAATAAATATGCTTTACTGTTCCTTCATTAAAGGCAATAGCCCAGTCCGGAGAGTAATGACCTAAAGGAGTTGGTATATTGAATCCCTTCGGAAGTTTAGCATATACACATACTTCTGATGCTGAATCAAGATCTTCTGCAAATCTGCGTTCTACGCTCTTTTCAGCAGTACCATCAGTAAATACATAGTCCTGAACGTGTTTCTGTGCCTTAAATGCCTTATCAAAGCTCTGATTGCTCTTATCAGCAGTAAAGATATTAGAATCGTATTCGCCATCTATCTGATTATAGCTTATATGGTCAACAATCATAGTTGCTTTCTGCTCTCGAATAAGACGTATCATTTTTGCAATGAATTCTTCTGGATTGTTTTTGAACATCGCAAACTTATCTATCCTCAGGCCTTTTATAATTGCAGCAACAGTATTTCTTGTAAGAACGGTGCCTTCGGCTATCTTTCCTATGAGATCGTAGCGTATCTGACTAATCTGAGCGTGACGAAGAGTTTGGGTCCTTGTCTTTGCAGTGTCAAAGGAGTCGTTCCTTTCAATCTCATACTGATTTATATCAGACTTCTGCTGACCTGTTGTAGTTGTGTATTGCAGTTCGGAAACATACAGATTATTATTTATATGATCTATTGCTTTCTGTACTAATTCTGAGCTGTCAAAGTTAACGGTATATGCATACTTATGATTGATGGATTTCCATAGAGTCTGAAATTCCTTCTTATAGAAGTTTTCATTAAGTGGGTTTTCTTTGTATGCAGGCTTATTTCCATCTGATACCATATCTTTCAGCACACTATCGTCAAATATGCCCTGTACCAGTTTATGTATGCCTACTTCAATAGGCTTTAGTTCATCTGGGACTGGAATGAGAGAATTGTTTGCAAGATCATTCCGATATTCTTCTGTTACATTGTCATCATCATCAATATAGTCATTCTTAAGAAGATACTTATATATTGCCTTAGCCTGCTTATTATCAATAACAACAGGGATTTCACCGTTCATTACAGTCTTGCCTACAAAGTATTCTATAGTTGCTTTTGATGGTCTGTCGTAAAGAACCGTCTTTATATCAGCCTGTAAATCTGCTACAAAGTTCTTATAGCTCTCGCTTGCAATAACCGTCAGCATATTAATACTGTGAACGTTATCACCACAAGAGTCATTATCCATACGATTACCTGACTGATCAACGCATAATCTGAGTCCTCGTCCTACTTCCTGACGTTTCAGTGTCTGGCTGTCAGAATGCTTTAATGTGCATATCTGAAAGACATTTGGGTTATCCCAGCCTTCACGAAGGGCAGAATGTGAGAATATGAAACGTGTTGGCTCATCGAAACTCAGCAGTTTTTCCTTGTTTTTGAGGATAAGGTCATAGGCTGAGATATCATCTGATATATCTGTGCCGCGCTTAACGGAACTGTCAACGCTCCTGCCTTTTTTATCGATACTGAAGTATCCGCGATGAACCCTTGCCACATCACTGCAGGTGCTGCGGAGATACTTCTGATACTCCGTATCAAACATAGTGAGGTTATCGTTCAAAATACTGGTGTATTCCTGCTCGAACATCTCTCCGTATTCTCCAAGCAGTTCATCGCCGTTATCATCATACTGACGGTATTTTGCAACTTCATCAATGAAGAACAGGGAGAGTGTCTTTATACCCATATTGAAGAGCTTTTCTTCCTTTTCAAAATGAGAAAGAATAGTCTCTCTGATCTGGATACGACGCATATCCTTCTCAGAAATATCACCTGTGATCTCACCTGTCTGCAGCACTTCGCCGTTTGTGAATGTAACCGTACCGCGGATAGGATCAATGTCAGAGATAAGATAGCCCTTATACTGCTCCATTTCATTGGATTTGTAATAGAGATTATCATCAACGCCGAGAACTTTGGTCTCACGCTTTATATGATCTTTGTACTTGACTTCCAGTTCTATCCTTGCCATAGGCGGCTTATTGTTTGAGAGTACAATGCTTTCCAGGTACAGATACTTATCCGTACCACGCAGGTTCTTCACCTCAAAGCCTTTGACCTCTATCTTCTTTACGAGACGCTTGTTGTATGCGTCCAGAGCATCAAGAACATACACAAGGTTGTGCTGTTTGGCGTGTGTAGCGGAATAGTTCAGGCTGAACAGCGGGTTGAAGTTCTTCAGTGCTTTTTGTGTTACAGCTCCGCCCATTTTCTGAGGCTCATCAAGTATAATGATAGGACGGTTCGCCTTGATAACATTGATAGGACAGCGTGAGCCAAAGTCATCACGCTTGGAATAAATAATCAATTGCTCTTTATTCTCTTTTTTTCCCTCTTTAGCTTTAGTAAAAGATCGAGCAAAAGCCTGTGTATTGATAATCATTACATTGATACCGGAACTTGATGAGAAGTTGTCCAGCTGATTGAGGTTAGAGCTGTTGTACACGAAAAATCTCGCTTTCTTGCCGTAGTGCTCCATGAAATGATCCACGGTTATTTCAAAAGACTTCTTCACGCCCTCACGGATAGCTATACTCGGTACAACGACAATGAACTTGCTCCAGCCGTAACGCTTGTTCAGCTCGAACATAGTCTTTATGTAGACATAGGTCTTTCCTGTACCTGTTTCCATTTCGATGTCAAGGCTGCAGCGTCCCAGCTCTTTGATAAGGGTAGGGGAGAGGCGGATATTGTTCGCAGTCTGCATTTCGTGGATGTTTTTCAGCAGCTCCGTATCAGTAAGCTGTACGGCTTCATTCTTGTAGCCCATGCTGTTTTCGAGGTCGAGGAGTTCATCATCTTCGGCAGTATCCTCCGCAAGGAAAGAGAGCTGCTTATCAGATTCTTCAAGCGTACCCATATCACGGATATAGCCCACACGCTCGTGAAGTCCCTGACCTTTGAATATATTCACAACAGCTTCGACCGCATCGGTCTGGTACTGTTGTATTTTAAAATTGAATTTCACTGCCGTCCTCCTTCACGAAGCTATACTTACCTGACAAAGCGTAATCGCAGACTATATGCACGAATTTCGGAAAGAAGTGTGTTATTCCTCCGACATCTGCTTGAAAAAAGTATCTCCAGAATTCAAAATTATGTGCTATCTGTTTTATACAAGCTCTCAGCGAATTATCATCAAGATGTACTTCCGTCCTTAATCTCGTAGATAGTTCGTTTAAATCATTATCAGGCAAGTTGTAGAACAGCTTCTCTAAGTCGTGGATACAATCAAACTGTCCTTTTTCTATGAAGATTAACAGTTTAAGCGACAATTCAGCAGATAATGAACCTATTACGATAGCAGGTCCCATTAAGTTTGGCTCATATTCTTCCCCATCATGAACAAGCTGAACTAATCTGGAACGTTGTTCCAATTCAAGAAATAAATCATAGTACGTTTTACACTCTCTAGCTATTTTTTCTCCTGTAAAATCAGATAAGGAGAATTCACAATCCGTTCTATTGCAGTTTTCACATTGCCTCGGAGCTTGGGGAATAAACTTTCTTGGCATCTTACATCACCTTCCTGACAGTATCCTTAGAATAAGCCTCGAAAATCTGGTCGAAGTTGGCGGCAACGGAGTCGCCTGCCATAGAGGAGTCACGCATAACGAAGTAATACGGCTTCATTTTTGCGACAGCCGTTATAGTCTCCTCGGTGACGTTTTCATCGAAGCAGGCTATAATCATTGGGTGAACTATTTCCAAATCGTATTCTCCGACAATATAAACGGTCTTGCCGCCGATAACGGTCTGCTCTATCTTGCTTGAAAGGAGCACTCCGAGATCGAGCATTACCTGGAACAGCAAGTCCTCGGGAGTTCTGTCTTCCTTGATGTTATCGACAGTACCCATAAGCGTTTCAATGGTAAGTTCGTCGGGGTTATAGTAAACGTCCTTCATATTGGTGCTGTCAAGCTTGAGGACACGAAAGCCTGTGTCAAGATCAGCGGTAGTCATAGGATTTTCTTCCTTTATCTTAGCGCCTGCTCTGCGGATTCTTTCCTTGCCGACTTCAGTTAAGACATGCTTTTTACCTAACTTATCGAGAGTTTTAATCATATTTTGAGTAAATGTTAATGCTTTTCCGCTCTTTTTTACAACCGTCTTATCTAAGTCCTCATCTAATTGAACCATAATATATCTTATTTTTTCATTACATTTATTATTGACTTCAAATACAGCATTTGCTGTTGTTGCAGAACCCGAAAAGAAATCTAATACAATGTCATTTTGAGTACAACATAGATTTATCAAGAATTCAACGAGATTGACTGGCTTGGGATTTTCGAAGGAAAGATCATCAAAATCCGATTCATAAGCATATGTTTTAAATTGTTGAACAGATTTAGGTGAGAAACATGTAAGTCGTTTACGATATTTAGGCTTTCCATCTTTTGTAAAGAAGATTTCAAATATCTCTTGTCCATTCTCATCAAATGCCTTTCCATTTTTAAAAAAGCTCTGAATCTGACTTTTATTTCTCCAGCTTGATTGTAATTCTACATCTTGAAGTAGAATACCATCCTTAAAAACCATTTTATCTACAATTTGTATTGGTTCCTTATTTCCGATTATTCCAGTAAATTCAGCATCGTCACCTTCAAATCTTAGGCCTTTTGGAAATATTATTGACGATGTTGGATTCTTCTCAGTCGGAGTATTAGTACATCTTTCTTCTGATATATTATCGCAGTCATTAGTTCTTCGTATAAATGGTTTAACATTATTTATATCTTTAGCATAAGCTAAAATGTATTCATGTGCTCTGGCAATTAATCCTTTATTTGTTCCATTAGGAATATGATTAACAAAACATCTATTATTAAGCATATTCTTTGCTCCAAATACTTCATTACACATTTTCTTCAAATTGAAATCTTCGTAATCATCTATAGAAATGAATATTATTCCATCATCAGTTAACAGGTCCTTAGCAAGACGTAAGCGAGGATACATCATGTTTAGCCAGTCTGTATGGAATCTACCATTAACCTCAGTATTCAAAACGAGCTGGTTGCCCTCCTCGTCGAACTGTCCGCTCCGGTCAAGATAATCCGCGGTATTCTCCGCAAAATCATCATTGTAAACGAAGTCGTTGCCCGTATTATAGGGCGGATCTATGTATATCATCTTTACCTTGCCGAGATAGGTCTCCTGCAGCAGCTTCAGAACGTCAAGGTTATCGCCCTCGATATAGAGGTTTTCTGTATTGTCAAAGTCAACGCTTTCCGCCCTGCACGGGCGGAGAGTCTTAGCAATCGGTGAATTTGCCGCAAGTACGGCTTTTTTCTTGTCAGGCCATGTGAACTGGTAGCGCTCCTCAGCACCGTCAACAACAGCCGTGCTTACCTCCTGCATGAGAACGTCCTTGTCTATCGCACGGACTACCTCGCCGTTCTCGTTGATAGTCTCGGTTACAGCGTTCGGAAATAACGCCGCAAGTTTGGCAAAGTTCTCGTCAGCTTTGTTCGGGGTGTGCATTTTTAACTTGTCCATTGATTTTCTCCCTTAGTTTTTTTATTTGCTGTACTATTTCAAATTTCTTCTTCGGCTGATTTTCAGCCCTTGCTTTCTTTTCAAGACGTTCTATCTCTTTCAGCAGTTTCTCACGTTCGATGTTGACAGCAATCTGCTCATCGAGGGTATTACCGTCTGAGACAGTTATTCCGCCTATCTGCATTATAGCGTTATCCCATACCGCATCAAGGTCAAGACCGCTGATACTGACATTGATACTATCAAGAGGCTGCCAGCCCGTACTGATAAGCTTAGTCCGCCACACAGCCAGGCAGGCTTTTCCCTCATATTCAAGCACCAACAGCATCTTCTGCGGAATAAGCTTTGTGATAAGCTCTATCGTTTTTGTATCATAATCAGTACGTTTCAGACTGAGCATCAGCACATAGAACGAGGATACGTCCTTTCCTGCGGCAATATTTACTGTTGCAGGAGAGATCTCGTTGACTATAACGATACGGGAAATATCAGCGTCGAACTTCTCTTTCTGAGCGTTATTCATGCTGAATTTCGTGTATATTGCTTTCTTAGGAAGCTGCTTGTTTAGTTCAGTTTTTTCTGGAAGTCCGAACATATTCTCACTCCTATCTTATGACGAGGAAGCAGATAAGCTCAAAGTCATCAAGTCCCTTGATATCGCTGTCAAGGAAGCTCATCTGGCTTCCGCTGAGGAAGCTGTCAATGTCACTTTCTTCCTTGACTTCTATTATTGAAGCAATAGCCTGCTCCAAAAGCTTGGAGAGCTTTGACATATTCTTTCCATCTTTAGTCTCTTTATTGAAAGGCTTGTATGCTTCAGGGATAGGCTTAACCTTGCCCTTACAAACATAACGCATCTTATCAAGCATTGCCTTTGGCGATAGGTGGTCGCATATAATCTCGCCGTCATCGCTGATATAGACCATATAGAATGGATGTAGCCTGTTCCTGTTGTCGATATTGATGTTCTCTGTCCTGTTGCGGAGAACGAATATTGTTCCGGGAGGTGTAACATCGTTTGATGTAGCCACTGCATGAAGTCCAAAAGGTGTCTTATCCATATCAGGATTATTCTTCATGAATTCCACAAGATCAAGCCTGAATTCGTTAA
>DEBW01000001.1:9796-11943 GCA_002348905.1 Ruminococcus flavefaciens
CCCAGATCTACAATAGAAATACCGCTTGACATTTCTTCAATGTCAACTACTTCATCCTGTAAGCGTTTTAGCTGTGCCTTTCTATATTCGAGGTCAGTCTTCTCATCCTCGCTAAGGATATTATCATCGCCGGTAGCTGTCATATCGACGATTTTCATTCTTGTTTCAACTTTAGCCTTGAGCTGAATGTAATCATCAAGCGTTACGTCAGGCCAGAAATTAACAAGCTGGATGCAGCTGTTACGGCTGCCGATACGGTCGATACGTCCGAAACGCTGAATGATACGAACAGGATTCCAGTGTATATCATAATTTATAAGATAATCGCAGTCTTGTAAATTTTGACCTTCGGAAATACAGTCTGTCGCAATAAGAACGTCAATGCTTGTATTATCGTCAGGCATAAGAAGTCCCTTATCCTTGGATATAGGAGAAAACAGTGTAAGCACTGTATTAAGATCCGTTCTTTTAAGCTTAGCAGTCGTCTTTCCATCAACTGATCCTGATATCATAGCTGTATCAAGTCCGAAGTTGTCTTTAATATATTTGCTGACGTTTTCATAGAGATACTCTGCTGTATCTGCAAATGCTGTAAATATGATAACTTTCTTGTTGCCAGGATTAATGGGATTATTGATCTTATCCTTCACTTCTCTTAGTAACTCCTGCAGTTTGAAGTCATCCTCAGGTCCTATATCTTCTACCATGAATGTCAGGAGTTCAAGTATATCAAGATCTGCGGCGAGGTCTTTTCGCCATGAAACATAGTCCATGTCAGCAAGATCTATCTTTACTTTTTTACCAAAAGAATACAACTCGTCACTGTTCTGATCTTCCGAGTCAAAGTCATTATCATTTATTTCAGTCAGTTCGATCTCCTGCGACTTATGAAGGTCATAATTATCAATTGTCGTTATTGTAGTCGAAATCAGATCCTTGATACGTTTCAGTGTAAGATTGAACGAATACACTGAACTTTCCATACGCTTCATCAGATTGATAGCCATCAATCGACGAATTCCTTGCTCACGGTTCGCCTGTGTTAGTCCGATATTCACTTTATTTGCGTCATAGAGCTCTTCATATTTACTCATTTTGCTTGCCTGTATGAAATGAGAAGGACGGTAAATATTAAGATTCAGCATCGTCAGCTGTTCAAATATCTCATTGTAATTAATGGCCGACTTCTTTTTAGTAAGGCAAGGCCTGAGTGACTTAGGCTTCAATCTTGTTGGAAATGTACCTATATCTGAGGTATCGTAGTATTTCTGTATGTGCTTGCGTGAACGTGCAATGGTAACAGAATCAAGTACCTCAAAGAAATCAAAATCAAGCATTTTAAGGAGATTCTCAGTTGTTCTGTCGCTTACTTCCCATTTGCTCCATGTATTGAACGCTCTCTGAGCATTTTTGAATATTTCGTCTATTGAACGAGTTGTATTGAGCTTAGTATCAATATAGTCGGTATTGCCTTCATATGCAAGTGCAAGCTGATTCTTCAAATCATTAAAGCGATTATTAACAGGGGTAGCCGACAGCATAAGTACTTTGGTCTTAACTCCCTTCCTTATGACCTGATTAAGTAGCCTCAGATAACGATTCTCTTTCTCATCTTCATCACCGGAAAGCTTGCCACCATTGCGAAAGTTGTGGGATTCATCAATAACAACCAGATCATAGTTGCCCCAGTTAATAAGACTAAGGTCAATACCGTTGGAGATGCCATATTTACGGTTAAGGTCTGTGTGATATAGCACATCATAACGAAGACGGTCAGAAGAAATAGGGTTGTTTTTATAGTTGCTCTTATATGTATTCCAGTTATTAGTCAGCTTTTTCGGACAAAGCACAAGTACTGATTTGTTGCGATTTTCATAATACTTGATGACTGCAAGAGCTGTAAAAGTCTTACCAAGTCCGACACTGTCAGCTAGAATACACCCGTTGTATTTCTCAAGCTTGTTTATTATTGCGAGAGCAGCATCCTTCTGATAATTAAAGAGCAGATTCCAGATTTTACTTTCTTTGAAGCCTGTTGCTTCATTAGGGAGGTTATCCTCCGAAATGTCATCAAGGAACTCATTGAAAATGTTATACAGCGTAACAAAATAAATGAAATCTGGAGAATTTTCATTATATGCTGCTGT
>DEBW01000001.1:11948-12233 GCA_002348905.1 Ruminococcus flavefaciens
ATGCTGTAATATTGTCAATAACTTCATCAGTTACTATTTGAAGCTTATTCGGATCATTCCATAGGTCTTCAAACAGATTAAGGTATGCATCAGATAGCGGAGAACTACTCTTCTGAATCATAGTATAAGCGTTATTGCCTCTCTCACATCCGAGTTCAACAGTTGTAAATCCGCTTATAGGAGCATAATTCTTGTTATCAAGATTTATGAACCCCATCATATTCTCGTTTGTTGTGTTGGATTTAAAAGTTACTTTTTGACGTATCCACTCAGCACATTCTTTAG
>DEBW01000001.1:12340-12831 GCA_002348905.1 Ruminococcus flavefaciens
CTTTTTTCTTTACGTGCTTTTTCAGTTGTAAATGTTGGAGAGGTGAATATAAATCTTAATTCATCTATGTTTTGAAGCTCAGCCTTTAACTCCTGAAAGGCATAGATTGAAAAGCAAGCAGCAGCAACAGACAGCTTACTTCCTTCTTTTATCTCAGCTGAAAGATCATCCTTCAAAGTTCTGGTAACATTGTTAATTAATTCAATTGGTATACCGTTCTCCATAACGCTCGCTCCATAAACAAATTATAACCGTCTATCCGATTACTATCGTATCTTAAATTATAGCATAATTTGACGATAAATTCAAGTATAAATCGTAAATATTTTGTCTATTTCAACATTGCTGATAGAATAGTATTATAATAAGAGCATATATTAGCAATCCAACCGTAATGAAAGGATATCTATTCAAGCTTTTGATTCTCAGCCCTTATATATGCTTAAAATGAAACGCCGCCATGAAAGGCGGCACAAAATATATCTTAAATG
>DEBW01000170.1:0-8484 GCA_002348905.1 Ruminococcus flavefaciens
GGAGACTGCATACTATATTTTTTTGTCTCTTTTTATTGAATTTTCAAGATGCACTCGCAGTATTTAACTGCGAAGTTTGAGTTATTTATAATAAAAAGTTAATGCTGTTGCCCTGAAAATTTCCAGGAATGCCTTGACAATCAATTTGTCCGGTGTTATAATAAATTCATAAAATTGAATTTGGGGAATGATGTTCTCCCTTGGAAAACCTAAACCGCTTATTTAGCTGATGACTTCTGTTTTTTTACACAGAAGCTGTCAGCTTTTTTATTTTGGAGGAAATACTATGCTTTTATCACTTGCGATCATTTTTCTTTTAGGACTTTCGGCAGCAGCTATCTTTGAAAAAATAGGTCTGCCACGTATTATCGGTATGCTCGGAGTCGGGATAGTAGTTAGTCCTTATGTACTTGATATGCTTGACAGCTCAATACTTGGTATATCTTCCGAGCTTCGGCAGATCGCTCTTATCATAATACTTATTAAGGCTGGTCTTTCATTGAATATTTCAGATCTGAAAAAAGTTGGCAGACCTGCGGTCATGATGTCATTTGTTCCGGCTTGCTTTGAAATAGCTGGATATACGATATTTGCACCGCTTTTGCTTGATGTCAGCAGAATTGAAGCTGCCGTTATGGGAGCAGTATTAAGTGCTGTATCGCCGGCGGTAGTAGTTCCAAGAATGGTGAAGCTTATAGAAGAAAAACGAGGTACGGAAAAAAGTATACCTCAGATGATACTTGCAGGTGCTTCATGTGATGATATATTCGTGATAGTTCTTTTCTCAACATTTGTTGCAATGGCACAGGGAGGAACTGCTAAAGCCACGGATTTTCTGAATATTCCTATATCAATAGTTTTAGGAGTTGTGCTTGGTACGATCGTGGGAATATGCGTATATCTCTTGTTTGAAAAAGCATATCTGCATAATCATAAGATAAGGAACAGCACTAAAGTAATTATCATGCTTGGAACAGCATTCCTTCTGATGTATGTTGAAACACTTGTGAAGCCGCATATTGCAGTATCCGGATTGCTTGCAGTCGTTGCTATGGCGTGTGTTATCAAGCTGAAAGCCGAAAAAAGTTTATCTTCACGCTTATCTGAGAAATTCGGCAAGCTGTGGATAGGAGCAGAGGTCATATTGTTTGTGCTTGTTGGTGCTGCTGTCGATGTCAGATATACTCTTGAAGCAGGAGTTTCTGCACTGCTTATGATATTTACTGCACTTGCATTCAGAGCTGTTGGAGTTATCATCTGTCTTACAGGAACAAAACTGACCTTAAAGGAAAGGCTTTTCTGCATTATAGCCTACCTTCCTAAAGCTACTGTTCAGGCAGCTATAGGCTCTGTTCCGCTGTCACTTGGTCTGCCGTGCGGAAAAACGGTATTATCAGTGTCAGTGCTTGCTATACTGATAACAGCGCCTCTTGGAGCGATCGGTATTGACTGTACAAGTCACATGATACTTAAAAAGAAAAAAGCGTAAAATTGATTTTGTTACCCTATGTAAACATATCTTGAATAATTTCCCTGTTTATGATATAATATATAAGATAGTGTCGTTTCTGACATAAACAATAAAAAGAAAAGGAAGGTCAAATATGCTCGAACTGAAAAATATTTCCTTTAATGCTGTGGATGAAGGCGGTAAAACCGAGATAATCCGTGATATATCCCTTACTATACCGGATAATAAATTTGTTGTTATTACCGGTCCTAACGGCGGAGGTAAATCTACACTCGCAAAGCTCATCGCTGGCATCCAGCCATTGTCAGGTGGTCAGATAATTCTTGACGATGAAGATATTACCGAAAAAAGTATTACCGACCGTGCACGTATGGGTATAGGTTTTGCTTTCCAGCAGCCTGTACGCTTCAAGGGACTTACTGTTCTCGACCTGCTGAGAATAGCTTCTGGTTCTTCTATCTCTATATCACGGGCTTGTGACTATCTTTCAGAAGTTGGACTTTGTGCTAAAGAGTACATTGATCGTGAAGTAAATGCTTCCCTCTCGGGAGGAGAATTAAAGCGTATCGAGATAGCTACTATACTTGCCCGTGACGTTAAACTTGCAGTTTTTGATGAACCGGAAGCAGGTATCGACCTCTGGAGCTTTAACAACCTTATACGTATTTTCGAGAAAATGCGTAATACCGATAAGAAGCGTACTATTCTCGTTATATCACATCAGGAGCGTATCCTCAATATCGCAGACGAAATAATCGTTCTCGCTGACGGAAAGATACTTAAACAGGGCAGTAAGGATGAGATACTCCCTGATATCATTGGTACTCAGTATGCTGCCGGCGTATGCTCAAAAATGGAATAAGGAGGCTGAAACATCATGAATATGGATCCAGTACAGAAGCAGCTCCTCGAAGAGGTCGCTGACCTTCATGATATACCTGAAGGTGCTTATAATCTTCGTGCAAACGGAAAATCTATAGGCAGAAATACTACTGCTAATATTGACATTCAGACTAAGCCGGAAGGAAACGGCATTGATATCCGCATCAAGGACGGTACTGTAAATGAAAGTGTTCATATCCCGGTCGTTCTCAGCGAAAGCGGTATCAAGGAGACAGTTTATAATGATTTCTTCATTGGTGAGAACTGTGATGTTCTTATCGTTGCAGGCTGCGGCATCGACAACTGCGGAAATCAGGACTCTCAGCACAATGGTATACACAGATTCTATGTGGGAAAAAATTCAAAGATACGCTATGTTGAAAAGCATTACGGTTCAGGAAACGGTGACGGCAAGCGTATCCTTGATCCTGTTACAGAAGTTTACATGGATGAAGGAAGCACAATGGAAATGGAGATGGCTCAGATAAAGGGCGTTGACTCTACTGAGCGCACCACCATTGCTGAACTGAAAAAAGATTCTAAACTTGTGGTTCGTGAGCGCCTTATGACTCATGGAGAGCAGCACGCTCTCAGCGTATACAAGGTATCTCTGAATGAAGAAGGTTCAAGCGCTGATGTTGTTTCACGTTCTGTTGCAAGAGGAACTTCATATCAGAAGTTTGATGCCTGCATAATTGGTAATGCTGCTTGTTCAGGTCATACTGAGTGCGACTCTATCATCATGGATAACGGCAGGATACTTGCTGTGCCTTCTCTTGAAGCAAACAGTATTGATGCTGCACTTGTACATGAAGCTGCTATCGGAAAAATTGCCGGAGATCAGCTCATAAAACTTATGACACTTGGTCTTACCGAAGCAGAAGCTGAAGAACAGATAATTAACGGTTTCCTTAAATAAGAAGAAATTATAATATTATAAGGATATAAAAAACGGCGGTATTCTGATATACCGCCGTAAAAAATGTACAGGTGAATTTTAATATGGAAAAAACAAATGAAAAAATTACAAATCAGACTAAAGCTATTCAATTACCATTGTATAACAGGCTATGGTTTATTATGCTGATGTCGGCTGTTATAGGCGCAATATCCTTTTTGAGCATTTATGGCTTCAAGATACTTGATCCAACATATGAAGAATGGCTGCTTCAAGGCGGCGATCTTACTCAGCATTACCTCGGCTGGGTATACTACAGAAAATCCGAATGGCAGTTCCCTATCGGTATGATAGACGGACTGATAGGCAATGTAAAAACTGCAATAATGTATACCGATTCAATACCGGTACTTGCTGTATTTTTTAAACTGCTTTCTCCTGTATTGCCCGAAACGTTCCAGTATTGGGGAATAATGGGATTGCTCTCATTTATGCTTAATGGTGCTTGTTCCTCATTTCTGATACACAGATTCAATAAAAACGGAATATTCTGCATTATAGGAAGTATTTTATATATTCTTTGTCCTGCAATACTTATGCGTATGTTCGGACATGAAGCTCTTGCCTGCCATTATATAATAATCCTTGGTATGATATTATGGCTGTATCAGGACTATAAATGGAAGAAAAAATGGCAGAGATACATTATGCCGGCAGTTCTTTGGGGACTTCTTGGTATGCTTTCTGTAAGCACACATATGTATTATATACCTATGGTCTATTTCTTCCTTTTAGGCAGCTTTATTACTGATTTTTTCAAGCATAAAGAGATAAGCCGACCTTTATTCAATTTTGTATCTATTACAGTATGTTCACTTTTTACTATGTGGATCATCGGAGCTTTTTCTATAAATGCTGCGATCTCAGATGTCGGACTTGGCGTAACATCTGCTAACTATAATACTCTTTGGAATCCAGCCGAATATGTAGGCAATGGTCTTTCGGGATATACTGTTGGCGGCAGTACATTTTTGAAGCCTCTTCCAACTTTTGACGGTCAGTATGAAGGCTATGCCTATATTGGATTTGGTATAATGACAGGCTTATTAATATCATTAACTGTAATTATTATAAATGCCGTTAAAAGTGAAGGCGGATTTATTAAAAATATCAGAAATATTTTCAATATACGCAGAACGTGGATAATAGCGTTTTCAATAATATTTATACTCGCAATGTTCTATGCTGCAAGTCCGAGCGGCGTATTAAACGACAAAAAAATATATGACATCTACTATTCTGAAAATGTACTGAGATTCATGGCTTCATTCCGTGCTACAGGACGTTTTGCATGGATTTGCGACTACATTATTTTTACGGCTGTAATTTATGCGCTTTCACGTATCAAGCCAAAACAGATCATGACAGCTGCTCTTGTAATATGTGTAGCTATTCAGTTGATAGACATTTTCCCTTCTATAAAGTCCCGAAGATGGTATAAGCAAACTTATGAAATTAATTATGACTGTTTAAAAGATCCACGCTGGGAAGCAGCGGCAGAGGGATGCAATAAATTTGTTGGTCTGCCCTACGATCAGCCGGATACTTATATACTTGAATTTACTACATTTGCTTACAAGCATAATATGACTATCAACCACTTCTATGTAGCCCGTCCTCCGTTTGATGATATCCTTGCACAGTATGAAAAAACTATGGAGGAATTATCTGATGGGAAATACGATACTAATGCACTGTATGTATTCCTTACGGATGAATTTATCCCTGATATTAAAGGCTTGAAGGTGTACAAGCTTGACGAATTTTATATTGTAAAATTCCCTGGTCAGAAAGACCTGCTGGAAAATATGCCTGAACCTGAAAAAACAAAATAAAAATTATGCCTGCCGGTTTTCATCGGCAGGCATTTTTAATTATCAATAGTTGATATTGAGGTAATACATATTGTCACCACGATAATATGTCATTGTATCACGGTTTATTGATGATGCTTTAAATATCTTTGATTTTCCTATAAGGTCGTCAAGTGCTTCTTTATAGCTGTCATAATCGGCAAACATCATTTCACAGTTAGGCTTGTCAGATTGTGCATCTATGTAAGAAATTATTGTATCACGGTCATATTCGGTGAAGTAATNNNNGTAACTGCCGTTCTTTACAAAGTAGTTCTCGTCAATTGATGAGCAATCAGGGAAATATCCCTGAGTCCAGTCAAGTTCTCTTGAACGGAGTATCATATCAGAATTTACAAGGAAATAGCAATGTTCAGCCTGATAACCATTTGCAATAATGTCGAGGTCATCCCAGGTAACGTCTACCCAGTAGTACTTTTCATTTATTTTTACATAGTTCCATGAATGGTTTGAACCGGTGCATATACCGCTTTCTATGCCAAGCTTGTTCATCAGAAGTGTAAAGGCTTCCGCATATCCCTCGCATACTGCAAGTCCTTTAACGATACAGCCGTATGAAGTATGGCACAATGCAGCCTTTGAGGAGTTAGCTCCGGAATGGTCGTAAATGGTGTGCTCAGCGAGATAATCGTGTATAAAAAGCACTTTGTCATAGTCGCTTCCTTCCGGAACTTGTGCGATTATATTGTTTGCTTCGTCCTCAAGTTCCTGCGCCATAGCTAGTATATCTTCCTCGTTTAAACCGTCAAGAAGGCTGAATTCTACTTTTGAGCCGTCAGTAACCGTTACAGCAGAATAGGTATTGCCAAGCCAGAATATTTCAGGATGATCGTCCGGAAGATGTGCTATTGCATTTTTTACATCACGATTTGAGATCCTTTCGCTTACTACACAAGTAGTCTTATATTGCTGTAAGCCTCCGCAAAGCTCATGATACCATATATTCTGCGCCATTTCTTCACCGGTTATGGTCATTTCAGGTATATCGTTTGTAATAGGTTTTTTAGGCTCTTCGATCGTTGTCATATCAAGCGGCGACGAGCAGCCTGTCAGGATTATTGCCGATGCAGCAGCAAAAGCCAAAAACTTCAAATGTCTCATTATTCAATACCCCTTAGTTAAATCCTCAAAAAAAATCTGTTGATAAAAATATCCCCTTACATTTTAAGCCCTTCAAAACTTTCATCAAGTATAGAGGCAGATGATCTGAACTTATCCATTTCCTCGTCCGTGAGTGAAAGTTCAAGAACTTCTTTAACGCCGTTTCTTCCGATTATACATGGAACACCGATAAATACATTACGGCTTCCATATTCTCCGCAGAGTTTTGCAGAAACGGTTACAACGCTGTTTTCATCTCCGAGAATAGCCTTGACGATCCTGGTTATAGCCATACCGATGCCGTAATATGTGGCACGTTTTGCTTCAATAATCTTGTATGCAGCAGTACGCACCTGTTCTTCGATTTTTTTCATATCGTCTTTGCAGTATGGGTTCCTGCTGTCTTCAAGTATTTCTGATACCTGCTTTGTAGCAAGCATTACCTGAGAAAGAGGCACAAATTCGCTGTCACCGTGTTCACCTATGACGTAAGCGTGGATATTCTTAGGATCAACTGTGAAGTAGTCGCCGAGAAGATAACGCAGTCTTGCAGTATCAAGAGAAGTGCCTGTACCGATAACACGGGAAGCTCCGAAACGTGAAAGTTCATACGTCACACGAGTCATAATATCGACCGGATTGGTAGCTACAAGGAATATGCCGTCAAATCCGGATTTTACAACAGGAGTGATTATCGAGCGGAAGACTTCAGTATTGCGCTGTAAGAGGTCAAGGCGTGTCTCGCCTTCTTTCTGAGCGACTCCGGCAGCAATAACTATGATATCAGCATCTTTGCAGTCGTGATAATCGCCTGCGTATATCTTCATATTTGATTTTGCAAATGCAAGACCGTGATTCAAGTCCATAGCTTCGCCCATTGCACGTTCATGGTTAACGTCAATAAGTACAAGTTCATTGCATATACCGCCCTGATTTACAAGAGCATAAGCAAAGCTCATTCCGACCATGCCAGTACCTATGAGTACAACTTTACGTCTGTCATTATTCATGATAACACTCCCTTTATATTAAAATTATTTATCGTGTATAAAATTATTATATACGATTGCAGCGGATTTGTCAAGGGCTGTGCTCAGCGCCTTTTCAATCCTGATTTTATTCCTGACATTATTATCTCTCTTGCCATTATTGCACCGTCTTTTGAAAGCGGAGGTGTATCCGGCAAAGGATATTCTATACCGAGTTTTTCATATTTGGGTTTTGCCATATCGTGATAAGGCAGTACATCAAGAGCTTTCAGGTTTTTCAGCTTTGAAAGGAACTCTCCGAGCCTGAAAAGCTCGTCATGGTCATCGGTTATACCCGGTACTACTACATGACGAATCCATACTGGTATTCCCAGATCACGGATATGCTCGGCAAATGCGAGTATATGGTCATTTCCCATACCTGTAAGCTTTTTATGCTCTGAACTGTCGATATGCTTTATATCAAGCATAACAAGGTCGGTGTATTTGAGAACTTCATCTATTTTCTGATGATTCTCAGGAGAATATACTCCGGCAGATGTATCAAGACAGGTATGTACACCTTTTTCTTTAGCCATTCTGAATAATTCCGCAAGAAATTCCGGCTGTGCAAGAGGCTCGCCGCCAGTAGCAGTTATACCGCCGCTTTTAAGAAATTCCTTATAGGAATCATATTCCTTCATAAGTTCTTCAGCTGTTACTTCTCTGCCGCCGCTGAAATCCCATGTATCAGGATTATGACAGTATTTGCATCTAAGCGGACATCCCTGAAAGAATACAACGTATCTTACACCAGGTCCATCTACTGTTCCAAAACTTTCAGTTGAATGTATACGCCCTTTCATATGAGCATCTCCTTTGCATAATTGATAAGAGCAGTTTTTTCATTAGGCAGGCTACCGTTCATGACATTTTCAAGCAGGTCGTTAAGGATATTTCCAATATTTCTGCCTTTTGCTCCGGCAGATGCAATATCTTCTCCGTTCACAGCAAGCTGTTTCAGGCTCATGCAGGCATTCTCACGTATAAGCATACGGGCAGTATCTGCCATTTTGTCAAAAATGTCATTCTCAGCGAGTACAAATTCATGTTTTGCACAGTTATCGGCTTTTTTTGCTTCGATAAGCATAAAAAATGCATCTGCTCCTATTTTTGAAATGATACGCTTTACATGAATATCAGTATTAATAACATCGCTGTGCATGGAAT
>DEBW01000170.1:8532-15489 GCA_002348905.1 Ruminococcus flavefaciens
TGTGTGCATGGATATAATGGTACAAACTCTGTTAATAGTATCGTTATCCCAGCGCAGGCGCTTCATTATGTCCTGTGCCATTACAGCGCTTACTGATGCATGACCTTTAAAATGTCCAACGCCCTTATCATCCATTGTAAACATCTGAGGTTTGCCGATATCGTGAAAAAACATAGCAGTACGCAGCACAATATCTTTCGGAGCAGCTTCTACTGTTCTGATTATATGTTCATAAACGTCAAAACAATGATAGTGGGTATGCTGCTGAAAGTCAAAGCACGGACGAAATTCAGGAATTACTTGTGATATTATCTCACGGTACTCTAAAGCTGCTTCTGCAAAATGGTCGCCCATAAGCATTTTACATAATTCATCACGGCAGCGTTCACGGGAAATATTGTCGAGTTTTTCTTTCAGAGACATTGCGGCTTCAGCAGTCTTTTTGTCAGCCTTGAATCCAAGAACTGACAGAAACCGTATACATCGCAGTATTCTTAGTGCATCTTCAGAAAAACGTTTTTCCGGTTCGCCCACACATCGCAATATTCCTGCTTTAAGGTCAGCTTCACCGTTGAAAGGATCGTGGATATTTCCGTTTATGTCCATTGCTATGGCATTTACAGTAAAATCACGTCTTGCGAGGTCTTCTTCAAGAGATGATGAAAATTCAACACTGTCAGGTCTGCGTGAATCAGAATATCCTCTGTCGATCCGAAAAGTGGTTATTTCAAAAGGTTCACAGTCATATAATACGGTAACAGTACCATGTTTTATACCTGTTGGAATGACTTTCAGATCAGAAAATATTTCCATTACTTGTTGAGGAGAAGCATTCGTGGTAATATCCATATCATTTATTTTTCTGCCAAGAAGCATATCTCTTACGCATCCGCCGACTATGTATGCCTGAAATCCGGAGCTTTCAAGCCTTCTGAGCAGTAATTTGCAATTTTCACTGTAATTCACGATATCACCTCCTTAACAATATTATACAACATTTCACTTGTAAAATCAATATTTAAAATTGCATAAGTCTCAGTGAAACTTTCATAATAGATGAAGCAGTAAAGCGTTTGATCTTGGCGTGAATTCGCCTAAAAATTATTATACATCATTAATATAAATTAAAATATATGATATAGTATGTTGATAAACAAAGAAAAATTGGTCATATTTTTTCTTGACAGCAGCCAAAATATGTGTTATAATATTAAAGTCGTAATGAAATTGCGCAATGGGGAGCTGTCTGTAGGGATAGCTCTTTTTCTGTTATGTCCACTGCAAAAATGAACATCGGTCAATGTTTTTCTGGAAAACTATTGACAAATCAAAAAAGCAGTGGTATAATATCATACATAAATGACCAACAGTCATTTTACAAAGGAGGTAAATTATGGCATCTGAAGCTGTAAAAAAGATACTTGAAGCTGAGGCTGAAGCTGATAAAAAGTCCGCAGAAGCCCGCTCAAAAGCTGATGAGATCATCAGCGATGCTGAGCGAAAAGCTTCTATATCCGTCCAGAAACGGCTGGCTGACGCTAAAACGGAAATAAGCAGAGCCAGAGATGAAAACAAACGTAAACTGGATGTGTATACCAAAGAAGCCGAAGCAAAATGTTCAGCTGAACTTGAAAAAATAACCGGCATCGCTGCTTCAAATACAAATAAAGCAGTGGAAGCTATCATAAAAGGTTATTTCAGCTGAGCGCTAAGGAGGGTGATANNAGTTCAAGACTTATGAAAAGAATGCCGAGAGCGAATGCGAAAAAAACATTGATAGTATAAAGCAAAAGGCTGAAAAAAATATGGCGTTAGCTGTTGATGAGATAATCAGCAGATTCTTTTGATTTTGCTCTTGAAAAGGAGTGTGATGTAAAATATGGCGAAGCTCAGAATGAAAAAAATCGAGCTGATTGCGCCTCTGACCGACAGTAAAAAAATAATCGAGCTGCTGCAGCGCCGTGGAGTTGTGGAACTTTGTAAAAATCAGGATGAAGGACTCGAACAGACAAGTGTAAGTACTGTTACAAGTTCTTTTGATAAGTTCAGAACTACCGCTTCTCAGGCACTCGATATACTTGAAAAGTACGAACCGGAGAAATCAGGGATAACTGATATGTTCGGCGGTCGTATCGAGGTCGAAAAACACGCTTTCGGAACGAAAGCAATGCAGCTTGAAAAAATCATAAATACCGCTAATGAAATACTGCGGTGCAGCAGGAATATCTCAGAAGCTGAATCTGAGAAGCAACAGCTTGTCACAAAGTGTGATACTCTCAGACCGTGGCTTCCTCTCGATGTCCCGTTAAACTTTAAGGGTACTGATACAACTGACGCTTTTATCGGTACAGTCCCCTACCCGACTTCTGCCGAAGAACTTGAGGCAAAACTTCCGGAGGGAACAAGTGTTGAGATAATCAATGCATCAAAGGAACAAACTAATCTTTTTATCCTTTGCCACAGTGATAATGCTCAGGAAACAGAAGACGAACTGCGAAAACTTTCATTCATAGCTCTTAATGAGAACGACAAGCATACGCCTGCTGAACTTAATGAGCAGATGACGAAAAGGTGTGCTCAGCTTGACACGAACATTCAGGAAGCTGAGAAAAAGATAATAAGTCTTGCTTCTGAACGGAAACAGCTGAAATTCGCTGTTGATTATCTTACAATGCGTAAAGATAAGTATGATGCTCTCAGTTCGCTTGGATTTACTGAGAATACTTTCGTGTTAAACGGATATATCCCTGAAAAATACTGCGAAAGATTAAAGAAAGAGATCGAAGCAAAATATACGGCTTATATTGAGTATACTGATCCTACGGACGAAGATGATGTACCTGTTCTGCTTGAAAACGGTAAATTCTCTGCTCCGCTGGAAGGCATTACAAAAATGTACGCTATGCCGTCCAAAGGCGATGTTGATCCGACTCCGGTAATGTCGTTCTTCTATTATCTGCTGTTTGGTATGATGCTGTCGGACGCAGGATACGGACTTTTAATGGTTATTGGTACTATGATAGTGCTGAAAAAGTTCAAACTTGAAGAAGATATGAGGAAAACTCTCATAATGTTCCGAAACTGCGGTATCTCAACTGTGATATGGGGTGCTCTTTTCGGAAGCTGGTTCGGCGATATCGTACAGGTAGTCGGTAAGCAGTTCTTTGATAAGGATGTCGGAAGTATCGCACTCTGGTTTCAACCGCTCGATGATCCGATAAAGCTTCTGCTCTTCTCATTCGGCATAGGTATTCTTCATCTGTTCTTAGGTGTCGGAGTTGCATTCTATATGTCGTGGAAAGACGGCAGAAAACTCGATGCGATACTTGATGCTGTACCGATATACCTCACCATAATCGGCGTTGCTCCATTAGGTGCTGGTATACTTACAGATGTACCGCAGTCACTTAAAACTATCGGAGGTTATCTCCTCATTGCCGGAGTAGTCCTGCTTGTGCTCACTGCCGGAAGAACTTCCAAGAATATTTTCGGAAAACTCTTCGGTGGACTTTATGCGCTCTACAATACAGCTACAGGCTGGCTGAGTGATATACTTTCGTATTCAAGACTGCTTGCTCTCGGACTTGCAACAGGTTCTATCGCAAGCGTTATAAATCTCATCGGCACTATGCCGGAAAACAAGATCGTCAAGCTGGTATTGCTTATTATCGTCTTTGTAGTCGGTCATACAGCAAACCTTGCTATAAATCTTCTCGGCGCTTATGTTCATACTGACAGACTTCAGTTCGTTGAGCTGTTCAGCAAATTCTATACAGGCGGCGGAAGAGAATTTGAACCTTTATCGGTCAATACTAAATTTATAAAATTCAAGGAGGAAAATATCAATGACTAACGGAATCGTACTTGCAATCTTAGGAGCAGCTCTTGCTGCACTTCTCGCCGGAATCGGCTCTGCAAAGGGTGTAGGACTTGTGGGTGAGGCTGCTGCCGGCGTTGTATCAGTTGATCCATCAAAATTCAGTAAGGTGCTCATCCTTCAGCTTCTCCCTGGTACACAAGGTCTGTACGGACTTCTTACAGCTATTCTTATGCTCAGCCGTATCGGTATCATCGGCAGCGGAGCTGCTCAGCTCACAACAGCACAGGGCTGGAGCTTCTTTATAGCTGCTCTCCCGATCGCTATAGTAGGTCTTATCTCTGCTATATTCCAGGGCAAGACTGCTGCTGCCGGCGTTGGCATCACAGCTAAGAAGCCTGAGCACAATGGTAAGGGTATCATCATGGCTGCTATGGTTGAGACTTACGCTATTCTTGCTCTTCTCGTATCTATCCTTCTCATTTATAATATCGCTATCTGATAACGGAGGTGCAGAAATGTCCGGAATTGAAGAAATACTGAACATTATCGGCTCACAGCAAAAGCAGACAGAAGAAAACCTCATCTCAGCAGCAGAGAAAAAAGCTTCTGCTATTGAGATCGAGGGCAGAACAAAGGCTGAAAAAGCTTATGAGGAATACCTGAAAAAAACTAATGAACAGCTTGTAAGAGAGTATGAAAACGCTTGTTCTTCCGTTGATGCCGGTATGAAACGGCGAATGTTGTCAAAGAAGATACAGCTTATCGACGATACTATCGAAGCTGCTATAAAAAAACTTGATGAACTGCCGGAAAAAGAGTACTTTGATGTGCTTGCAAAACTTGCTGTAAAAAAATTACAGACCGGCGAAGGAGTTCTCTCACTCAGCAAACGTGACCTTTCAAGAGTACCTTCAAGCTTTATGCAAAATCTCTCAGCATCTGCTGAAAAAGCAGGAGGCAGAGTCAGACTTGACACTGTTCCAGCCGATATAGAAAACGGATTTGTACTGACATATGGTCTTATCTCCGAAAACTGCAGCTTCAGAGCTATTATTGAATCTGAACGTGAAGGAGTAAGAGATACGGCTGCAAGAGTATTGTTCGGGCAGGTGAGCTAATGGGCACGATGAAATATGCAAATGCTGTTGCTGCTGTGAGAGCTATGGAAACATTTCTCATGAGCCGCAATGACATTGAACAGCTTATAAATGCTAACTCCGGAACTGAGCTTGAAAACCTTATCGCTTCAAAGCGTGGTACGGGAAACGGCGAGTTCACCATGGAGAGCGTGTGGGATATGCTTAAAGGCTATGCTCCTGACTGCAAGGAACTTGAGATACTTTTGTATAAGAATGATTTTCACAATCTCAAAGCCGCTCTAAAATCAAAAATTGCAGGCAGAGAGCCTGAAAACTTTTATATTCGTCCCACAAACCTTGACCTTGACGCACTATATCCGGCGATATCAGCCAAGGAATATGATGTTCTGCCTGAGTATATAAGAAGTACGGCTGAAGAAGCTTATGACCTTCTTACAAGAACTCTTGACGGTCAGCTTGCAGATTCTCTTATTGATACAGCAGCCATGAGAGCTATGCAGCAGGCTGCTGAAAAATACGGCGGAAACTTTATGAAAAAGTATGTACAGCTTATTACTGACTGTGCTGATATAAAGACTGCTTACAGATGCAGTAAAATGAAAAAGAATATTAATTTTCTTGAAATGGCTGTATGCGGCAGCTGTGAACTTGATAAGGAACTTCTTGTCAGAGCTGCTGTTTCCGGTACTGAGGGACT
The DNA here is from genome assembly GCA_002348905.1 of Ruminococcus flavefaciens. GTDB lineage: Bacteria > Bacillota > Clostridia > Oscillospirales > Ruminococcaceae > Ruminococcus > Ruminococcus flavefaciens_O. The sequence goes on from DEBW01000170.1 coordinate 14,150, forward strand.
TATGAGTTTCCTTGAAAATACAGCATATGCCGATGCCGCAAAGCTTCTTGCAGCTTCTCCGGCACAGTTTGAGAAGTGGTGCGATGACGTTATTATGGAACTTGCCGAAACTGCACGTATGCAGGCTTTCGGTTCTGAACCGCTTGCAGCATACTACATCGCTGCTGAAGCTGAACTGAAAAATATACGCATACTTAGCGTATGCAAAGAAACAGGCAGTGACAAGGAAACTATCACAGAAAGGATGAGAAAGCTCTATGTCTGAGATACGCAAAGTTGCCGTAATTGGTGATACTGCCAGTGTTTCGGGATTTGCTGCACTGGGACTTTCGGTATTCTGTGAAAATGACGGTACTAAGATATCAAAACTGATAAACAGACTCGCTGCAAATGATTTCGGCGTTATCTATATCACTGAACCGGCAGCTGTCCTTGCAGCCGATACTATAAAAAAATACAGGAGCAGCCGTCTGCCGGCTATCGTCCTTATTCCAGCCGTTGAAGGCAATACGGGCGAAGGCATGAAGGCGGTACACGAAGCCGTTGAAAAAGCGGTAGGCTCTGATATCCTTAATTGAGAAAGGAGCAGCAATTTTGAGCAGTATAGGTAATATTGTCAAGATCTCAGGTCCTCTCGTTGTAGCTGAGGGCATGAGAGATGCTAATATGTTCGACGTTGTAAGAGTTAGTAAAAAACGTCTTATCGGCGAAATAATAGAAATGCACGGTGACCGTGCTTCAATACAGGTATATGAGGAAACTTCCGGACTTGGTACAGGTGAGGCTGTTGAATCTACAGGCGAGCCTATGAGCGCAGAGCTTGGCCCTGGTCTTATCGGAAGTATCTATGACGGTATACAGCGTCCGCTCGATGATATACGTAAAGTGTGCGGAAACAATCTCGCAAGAGGTGTTGAAGTACCTTCACTCAAGCGTGATAAGAAGTGGGCTTTTACTCCTACAGTAAAAGCCGGTGATGAAGTTACCGGTGGAGATATCATCGGTACGGTTCCTGAAACTGATATCGTTCTTCATAAAATAATGGTTCCTAATGGCGTAAGCGGTAAGGTAAAGTCTGTAAAAGAAGGCGAATTTTCTGTTGACGAGACTGTTTGCGTTATCGAAACCGAAAAAGGAGAAAAAAATCTCACCCTTATGCAGAAATGGGGAGTAAGACGAGGCAGACCTTACGCAAAGAAACTCTCTCCTGATATGCCTCTTGTTACAGGTCAGCGTGTAGTTGACTGCCTCTTCCCTATCGCTAAAGGCGGTGTTGCAGCTATCCCTGGTCCATTCGGAAGCGGAAAGACCGTTACTCAGCATCAGCTTGCAAAATGGGC
>DEBW01000022.1:0-1101 GCA_002348905.1 Ruminococcus flavefaciens
AACGGACGTAATTTCGAGTATTTCTCAGAAGATCCATACCTCACAGGTACTATGGCTGCGGCTGAACTCAAAGGTCTGCATCAGGTGGGAGTTACCGGAACTATCAAGCATTTCTGCGGCAACAATCAGGAGACTAACCGTCACTTCATTGATACGATAGCATCTGAGCGAGCTTTGCGAGAGATATACCTTAAAGGCTTTGAAATTGCCGTAAAACAGGGAAACGCAGATAGTATCATGACAACTTACGGCAAAGTCAACGGTGTATGGACTGCCGGAAACTACGACCTCAATACAACTATTCTCCGTAAAGAATGGGGATTTACCGGCTTTACGATGACTGACTGGTGGGCAAACATCAACCGCCGTGGCGGCGAACCGGACAAGACTGATTTTGCAGCTATGGCTATGGCTCAGAACGATGTGTATATGGTTTGCGCTGACGGAGACGAAAATGATGATAATACTCTTGCAAGTCTTGAATCAGGCGAGCTCAGACGTGCTGAGCTTCAGCGCAATGCATCAAATATCTGCCGTTTTGTGCTGACTACAAACGCATTCAGACGTACTATCTTTGAGGAGAACAAAGTTGAGATAACTGAGCGTCCTTCTGAGGAGATGCCGTCAGATGAACCAGTTGTTTTCTACGACCTGACAGACGGTCTTGTTATAGACCTTTCAGGTGTAAAATCAGTAAAAGACACCAATTACAGCTTTGCTCTTACTGTTATCGAGCCTGGCTGGTATGAGGTCACTGTTACCGCTTCATCTGTTCAGGGAGAGCTTGCACAGATGCCGATGACCATTTTTGCAATGGGTACAGCAAGCGGCACTCTCACATGGAACGGCACAAACGGCGAACCTGTGGAAAAAATTGCAAATATGCCGATGTTCTCACGCTTTACATCAATGAGACTTTATTTTGCACAGAACGGTCTTGACCTTATAAATATAAGATTCAGACGCACAGGTGATGCAAATATAGATAATATGGGAGTATGATTTGATGAATATACAGATATTCGGCACTAAAAAGTGCTTTGACACAAAAAAAGCTGAACGTTTCTTCAAGGAACGCAATATCAAATGTCAGATGATCGG
>DEBW01000022.1:1140-2612 GCA_002348905.1 Ruminococcus flavefaciens
TTCGACAGCGTAAAGCAGGCTTCCGGCGGTATCGACAATATGATAAACGACAAGGCTAAGGACAAGGATACTCTCACACTCATGAAATATCTCTCCGACAGCGACCGTGAGGAAAAGCTCTTTGAAAATCAGCAGCTCATAAAAACTCCGGTAGTACGCTGCGGTAAAAAGGCAGTTATAGGTTACTGCCCTGACGTTTGGGAAAAATGGCTGGAGGAATGAGGTTTTTTCTTGTATTCCTCTTGCAATTTTCAATATGTTATGATATAATTTGAATATGTCAGTAAATCTGACTTTTTAACAAGTATTTTTCATCCGAAAGGAGCTTTCATCATGGGACTTAAACAATTAGCGAACAAAGTATACAATGAAGCTATGAAGACCGGCATCGGTGCAGCAGCATTCGGTTCTGTCGACACTATGCTTTCTGACCAGTGGAAGGAATTCTTCTACTGCGATTCTTTACCGCCTGAGGTACTTATGGTCAAAGGTCAGAAGCGCAGCGGCAAGAAATCTGTCAATACCAAGGGAAGCGACAATATCATCACTAACGGAAGCGTTATCGTTGTAAATCCAGGTCAGTGTATGATAATCGTTGACCAGGGACAGATCGTTGAAGTATGTGCTGTTCCGGGCGAATACGTGTACGATACATCTACAGAGCCTACAATATTCACAATGGACTTCTGGGGTGCTCTTTCTGAGATAGGAAAGACATGGGCTAAGCGTGTTACATTCGGCGGCGAAGTTGCTCATGACCAGCGTATCTACTACTTCAATATCAAGGAGATACTCAACAATAAATTCGGTACTCCTCGTCCGGTTCCTTTCAGAGTTGTATATGAAGACATCGGCAAGAACTTTACCGTAGGCGTTCGCTGCTTCGGTGCGTACTCTTACCGTCTTGGCAATCCGCTTCAGTTCTTCAAGAACATTGCTGCCAATGTTCCGGAGTCATACAAGGCTTCTGAAATAGACGGACAGCTCAAATCCGACTTCTTCAACAAGCTCCAGCCTGCATTTGCAAAAATATCTTCAAATGTAAGATATGACGAGATACTTCTCAAAACAGATGCTCTTACTGCTGCTATGAAGGAAGAGCTTAATGAGATATGGCTTCAGGAACGTGGTATCGAGCTTCTCCATATCAATATCGAGTCTGTATCAATTGATCCGGCTGATGAGGAGCGTATAAAGAAGTTTGAAGACCTTTCATGGAACCGTGATCCTGCAAATGCTGCCGCTGTAATGGTAGGCGCACAGGCAGAGGCACTTACAGCTGCTGCAAGCAATGCAAACGGCGCTGCTATGGGATTATACGGTATGAACATGGCACAGCAGGTCGGCGGCATCAGCGCCAATAATCTCTTTAATATAGCTGCTCAGCAGCAGGCTGCAAAGGATGCAGCCGCTAAGGAAGCAGCAGCGGCTGCACCTGCAATGACAGGTACTACATGGAATTGTGCCTGCGG
>DEBW01000022.1:2662-3212 GCA_002348905.1 Ruminococcus flavefaciens
TTCTGCGCTGAGTGCGGTAAGCCTATGCCAGCTCCTCCGAAGGCTGATTCATGGAAGTGCAGCTGCGGAGCTGAGAATACAGGTAAATTCTGTGCTGAATGCGGCAAGCCGAAGCCGGCTGATTCTGACGGCTGGACTTGTGAGTGCGGAGCTGTAAATAAGGGCAAGTTCTGCGCTGAGTGCGGTAANNTGCGACAAGTGCGGCTGGGAGCCTGCTGATCCGTTCAATCCTCCAAAGTTCTGCGGAGAATGCGGCGATCCGTTCAATGACGATGACATTGTAAAGTAATTATATAACTGAGAGCCATAGTATCCTGATATAACTGTCAGGAGAACTATGGCTTTTCTATTGGTCAGTACAGAAAATTGTGAGGTGAGCGATGTATAAGGATTTTGGAAAAGACGAGATGGCGGTTATTGTTTTTACCAGCGTTTTTGCGATCGTTTATCGTCTGCTCAGCGATAATGATATCCGTTTCATTAATGGCAGACTTGCTATAGGAGTTCTTGTAATTTCTGTTGCATATCTGTTTTTCAACAGAGTGATAAA
>DEBW01000022.1:3281-3754 GCA_002348905.1 Ruminococcus flavefaciens
TATAAATATTTCATTGCCGAGTATACTGATAATAAAAAACATCTCCATAGTAAAGAGATACACTCGGCATTCAGCGTTAAAAAATGGAAAAAAGGCGACAGGATAAAGATAAAAGTAAGCACGAAAGATCCGGAGAAGATAATAATTGTATTCAGTGATGCGGTGATTGCATTCATCAGGCTCTTTGTGGGGATAGTGTTTGAAACAGTATTATTTACGATATACATAAACATATAAACAGCTTTTACAGAAAACATATCTCAGTGCGATTCTTTTGCTCTGTTTTTGTTTTATAAAACTGTTGACAAATCGCTCTGAAAAAGAGTATAATATAAGATATACTGCCCGATTGCATTTTAATGCCGGGCTTAACAGGAGGTATACATAATCATGTGTGGAATAGTTGGCTTTACTGGTGACTTACAGGCAGCTCCTATACTGCTTGACGGTCTTTCAAAGCTTGAATACAGAGG
>DEBW01000086.1:0-6950 GCA_002348905.1 Ruminococcus flavefaciens
ATTCTGTTTACCTTGTCATCAGGAGTATCAACATTGAGGATAGAGAGGAGGCTGTTCCATGTGTTGCGGAGCTCCTCAAGACCTGCTGCTACCTTCTCAGGAGTGTTGTACTTCTCGATCATAGCATAAGCCTTTTCCTTGTTGAGTACCCAAGCCTCTCTTGTGAGGAGGTTAGCTGGCTTTTCAGCAGCGAACTTCTTATCCTGATCGTTCTCAGCGTAGCCGAGAATATAGATAAGAGTCTTGGACTCGCCAGGAGCGAGAGTTATCTTCTTATAGTGAGAAGCGATAGGTGACCAGCCGTCAGCGAAAGAGTTTGAAGGCTTGTCGTTCTTTACTGTCTCAGGATCAGACCAGCCGTTGTAGATGCTTCCGAAGAATGCGTCACGGTCTGTATCGTAACCGTCGATAGTGTCATTAACTGTATAGAAAGCGTAGTGATTACGTCTGTCTCTGTATTCAGTTACGTGGTAGATAGTAGAATCCTCGATCTCAACACGGCCTGTAGAGAAGTTTCTCTGGAAGTTAGTGCAGTCGTCCTGAGCATCCCAGAGGCACCATTCAGCCATAGAGAAGATAGAGAAGTTCTTAGTCTCGTTGCTCTCGTTTGTGAGAACTACCTGCTGAACTTCGCCGTCGTAGTTCTGAGGAACGAAGAAAGTAACCTCAGCCTTGAGCTCGTTCTTCTTACCAGTGATGATAGTATAACCCATACCGTGACGGCACTCGTAAGAATCGAGTTCAGTCTTTACAGGTGACCAGCCTGGGTTCCAGATAGTGCCGTTATCGTTGATGTAGAAGTAACGTCCGCCCATATCTATCGGAACGTTGTTATAACGGTAACGAGTGATTCTGCGGAGTCTTGCGTCCTTGTAGAAGCAGTAGCCGCCTGCTGTGTTTGAGATGAGTGAGAAGAAGCCCTGATTGCCGAGGTAGTTTATCCACGGATAGGGAGTCTTTGGGGAATTGATGACATATTCCTTATTTGCGTCGTCAAAAAATCCGAACTTCATAATTTTTCTCCTTTAATTTTCATTGCCAAAATGTTCTGTCCGGTAACAGGGTAAAAGCCGGACATATCGCATTTGCTAACATTATAACATATTTTTCAGCCTTTTACAATAGGAAAGTGAAAATTATTCCTGTAATTTTTTTATAACCTAATTTGTGCATATTGCCGGAATGAAAATTGCATATTTCAGGGGCGTATGATATTCATAGGTATGATTATTTATAAAGCGGTGAGCGACCGCAACGCAATACGCATACCGAATATTTATATTAACGTTACAAACGGCTTGCGACCAAAATTATCGCAAAACCAATCGTAGGGACGACCATTGGTCGTCCGCAAATAACCCGATAACGTCTGGAAACGTAATTGTAGGTAATTATTGGATAAGGGTAAAGTGTTACAAGCAAAAACCGTACTCAAAGCGAGTACGGTTTAATTAGAAAAAAATCATTTTATTATTAAAGATACGGACGACCAATGGTCGTCCCTACAAATAATTAGGGTGTGTTGCTTTTGAAGCAAAGCTAAAAAAGTATGCCGCTTGACATCTGTACACATCTATATTGTGTATCATATAAATATATATTTGACATTATAAAAAATATATGCTATAATACAAATAGGGTACAGTGATAAGCAGGTTACCCTCATAACGTAACATTTTTATAAATAATCGCCTTATGTGGAAGTTAGGCGATTATTTTTTTTACTCAGTTCTACGATAGCTATTATAACTAATATAAATGTTAATAACTCCATTGTGTCCATGAGACTTCACCTCATTTTCTGAGGGAAATACTTAACCTACTTATCACTGTAATTTAATTATAACAATTTAAGAGACGTATGTCAATTGTGCATTTTGCCAACTCATACTGTAATGTTTAAACGAATTATTGTGCAGATATTACAATTAACAAATTAAATTAATGGTGCGAAAGAGAAAAATGCGTTAAATAGCCAAAAAGCCGATGTTAATTATTTAAAATATCATTGAGTTTAAAATAATAACTATTAAATATTATTGTAGCATTAAATATTAATATATAGTCGATGCTATATATCTGCTTGAAGATATGATAATATTCAGTATATTGAATCTAAAAACTCATTTTAATATAAATTTTTAGACGACAAAATGTAGCTCTTACAGATAATAGCTGACAGATTAATTAAAGCATTTATAAAGCAAAAACCGTACTCAAAGCGAGTACGGTTTAATTTTAGCTATTTTTCTTTTTGATATTGTGTTTAACGATGTGTTTGAGGCGGTCGCAGGTCTCCTGTGGGAAGTCGGTAATGAAGAGGAGAGCCTGTTCATGAGCCTTTTCCTTCGGGAGTTTAAGAAACCTGTGAAAGAAGGTATAGACCTCGCTGAAGCTGGAGAATATCTCGTTAACGATGCTTTCGCCCTCAGGAGTGAGCACAACGCTGTTGCAGAAGTCCTCATAGACATATCCTGAATTGGCGAGACAACGAAGCATCTTGCTCACGCTTGGACGGGATACTCCGAGATGATTGGCGATATTAACGCATTTAACGTATTCGTCAATATCTGTAAGCTCTTTGATAGCAACAAGGTATTTTATTTGTCCGGGACACATAGTATACTCCTTTATTTATCTGTATCAATAAGATTCCAGTAGCCTTTGAGGTAGATAGCGCCGGATATTATAGTGAGGACAGTAGATATCCATATCAGTAAAGGTATAACCCAGTTGTCAACAGCGGATATCATAGCAGAAGGGAAGTTTATACTAAGGTCTTTGCAGGCGCTGAGCCATACAAGAGCGGTGATTATAGCCACCATAGTGAAAGCGGTCTTCAGCTTTCCCCACATACCGGCTGCAACTACGATACCGCTGTTTGCGGCGAGAAGTCTCAGACCGGACACCATAAATTCTCTTGCACTTATTATAATAAGCGGCACAGCACCGACACGTATATCCGGTATCTCCACGAATACAGCCAGTGCAGCGAGTACGAGCACCTTATCAGCGAGCGGATCGAGGAATTTACCGAAGTTTGTTACGAGGTTGCGACTTCTTGCTATTTTACCGTCGAGAGCGTCTGTTATGGAGGCTGCGCTGAATATCACCAGTGCAGCAGCGTAGTGGAAGGGGAACTTCCAGTACATACACAGCAGAAAGAAAGGGATAAGAAAAACTCTCATAAGCGTGAGTTTATTTGGCAAATTCATTCTGCGATCACCTCTCCTATAAGATCGTAATCGAGCGTATCGGTAATGCGGATGTTAACAAATTCGCCTACAGCAAGCGGTCTTTCTGAGGTGAAGAATACTTTTCCGTCGATATCCGGTGCGTCGTTGGCAGTTCTGCCGAACCAGCATTCGCCGAAGCGGTCGAATCCCTCAACAACGGCAGTAAATGTCTTGTCCAGTTGTTTTTCGTTATTTTCGCAGCTTATGAGCATCTGCTGCTCCATGATTATCTCAGCACGGTGAGCTGCGACCTCAGGCTCTATCTGGTCAGGAAAGTCGTAGGACTTTGTGCCGTCCTCACGGGAATAAGCGAAGCAGCCGAGTCTGTCGAAGCGTATACGCTGTATGAACTCAGCAAGCTCGTTGAACTGTTCCTCAGTCTCGCCGGGGAAGCCTGTGATAAGGGTAGTACGGAGGATAACTCCCGGTATCTTTTCACGGATATGGCTGAACAGAGCTTCAAGTTCCTCGGTATTGCCCCAGCGGTTCATACGGCTGAGGATATCGCCGTTACAGTGCTGGATAGGTATTTCAAGGTACTTCACGAGCTTAGGCTCACTTGCGATAGTGTCGAGAAGTTCGTCTGTGATGCGCTCAGGATAGCAGTAGAGAGTGCGTATCCATTTGAGCTTGTCTATCTTACAAAGCTCTCGGAGAAGCTCAGGAAGCTTGGAAACGCCGTATAAGTCCTCGCCGTAGCGTGAGGTATCCTGAGCAATGACGATAAGCTCGGTAACGCCGTTTTCAGCGAGAGTTTCAGCCTCTTTGATAACGTCCTCCATAGGTACGCTGCGGAATTTTCCACGTATCTGAGGTATAGCACAGTATGTGCAGCAGTTTGAGCAGCCCTCAGCGACTTTGAGGTATGAGAAGAACGGGAGAGTTGATATTATCCTGTCTCCGGTAAGCTCAGCGTCGAGCTTGGGGGAGAAGCGGAGTACACGCTCATCCTTCATTACATCGTTGATAACGTCCACGATATCCTTTGTATCGCCTATGCCTATAACAGCATCAGCTTCAGGGAACTGTTCGCCTATCTCCTCTTTGTATCTTTCGACGAGACAGCCGGTTATGACGATCTTTTTAAGAGTGCCGTCCTCTTTGAGCTTGGCAAGTTCAAGTATAGTTTCGATAGCTTCTTCCTTTGCGGACTGTATGAATCCGCAGGTATTAACTACCGCAACATCGGCAAGACCGGGTTCAGTTACCAGTTCATAGCCGTTTTTTCGCAGTTTGTATAACATTCTCTCGGAGTCTACTAAATTCTTTGAGCAGCCGAGAGAGACCATTCCTACCTTTATAGGCATCTGTTATTCCTCCGATTGTTCAGCGTTCACGAAGTATTCTTTAACGGCACGGTTTATCTCATCGAACCCATAACCGTAACGCACGAGAGCGCTTTTGACTTTTTCTATAGATTTTTTATCGCTTTTATCTGTGAGCAGCCTGTAATGCTTGGTGTTCAGCAGTTCAGCGAGATTTTCAGCAAATTCAGAGCTGTATTGTGCAAGAGCTTCATTGACGGTATCATCCCTCAGACCTTTCAGGCGCATTTCCCTTTTTGCACGGTGATAGCCGTACTTCTTTGATGATACAAGCTTACGTGCAAGCCTTTCAGCGTAGCGCCTGTCGTCGATAAGACCGGCTCTTGCGAGTTTTTTTACTGCTTCAAGGCAGAGGTTCTCGTTCTTGTACTTTTCGACAAGCTTCTGGAATATCTCCTCTGCGGAATAATCACGGTAGTCAAGACAATAAAGGGCATACTGGTAAGCCCTGCGAAAATTTGAAGCGTAGATTATCTTTCTGAGCTGGTCACGCTCAATATTTAGACCAGTTTTAAGACCATAGTCCGCAATTATGTCGATATGCAGGTATATTTTTCTTTCGCAGTCAAGTTCGACCTCATAGGTCGAGCCTTTGTATTTTTTCAGCGAGGTTATCTCCATTATTCTTCAGCAGGAGTAAACTCCTCGAAATCCTCGTCGATATTTGCGAGAAGGTCATTATTGTCGGTATCAGCGCTGCCTTCTTCACCGGCAGCCTCCGCAGCAGCATCCGCAGCCTTGCTCTTTTTGTCGGACTTGTCAGAAACGTTGTTCATTATTTCGTCCTTGTGCTGGAGTATCTGCTCCTCTATCTCTTTCATGAGGTCAGGACTGTTTTTGAGCAGTTCCTTGACATTGTCACGTCCCTGACCGAGTTTCTGGTCTTTGTAGCTGAACCATGAACCGCCCTTCTTGATTATCTCAAGGTCAACAGCGAGGTCGAGAACTTCGCCGGTACGTGAGATACCTTCGCCGTACATCATATCGAACTCAGCCTCCTTGAAAGGCGGAGCTACCTTGTTCTTTACGACCTTGCACTTGGTTCTTGCACCGATTATCTGAGCGCCGTCCTTGATGACTTCGCCCTTTCTTACCTCGATACGTACAGATGAATAGAATTTGAGAGCACGTCCGCCCGGAGTAGTCTCAGGGTTGCCGTACATAACGCCGATCTTCTCACGAACCTGATTGATGAATATAGCCACGCACTTTGACTTTGATATAGCAGCTGTGAGCTTTCTCATAGCCTGAGACATAAGTCTTGCAAGCTGACCAACGTGAAGGTCGCCCATATCACCGTCGATCTCGGCACGGGTAGTCATAGCAGCGATAGAGTCGAGTACGATAACGTCGATAGCGCCTGAGCGTATGAGAGCTTCGGCGATCTCAAGAGCCTGTTCACCGCTGTCCGGCTGAGAAACGAGAAGCTCGTCGATATTTACGCCGAGAGCCTTGGCGTATACAGGATCAAGAGCGTGTTCAACGTCGATGAAGGCAGCCTCTCCGCCTTCTTTCTGAGCCTGAGCGATAACTGAGAGCGCAACGGTAGTCTTACCTGAGCTCTCGGGACCGTATATCTCAACGATACGTCCCTTCGGAACACCGCCGATTCCAAGAGCCATATCAAGCATCATAGAACCTGTAGGTACAGCGTCAACGTTGAGGGCTTTTGACTGACCGAGACGCATAACTGCGCCAGCGCCGTATTTTTTCTCTATCTGCTTGAGAGCAGTATTGAGAGCTGATTTCTTGTCTTCCTTTGTTGTTACCTTAACAACAGCGGCTTTTTTAGCAAGTTCTTTCTTAGCCATTACTTATCCTCCTGTTTCTGAGCTGTGACAGTCCGGATGATACCGGCGAGGTCACAGGTAAAATTTATATTGTCGAAGCCGTTTCCGGCGAGAATATTTCCTACCTGTTCGTGCTGACGGTCGCCGAATTCGTAGCAGAGGAAGCCTCTGTTTTTCAGCGAAGCACGGTAAAGCTTAGTCATCTCCCTGTAGAAGTCAAGACCGTCATTTCCGCCGAAAAGGGCAGTCTCAGGCTCATGTCTGACTTCTCTTTGCAGTACAGCCATTTCCTCCGCAGTAACATAAGGAGGATTGCTGACGATAATATCCATATCTCTCAGCAGAGCAGCGGTATCAGGGGAGAGTACGTCACCTTCTATAATTTGTATATCAGCAGAGTTAAGCTCTGCATTAGCTCTCAGATATCTCATGGCATCGGGAGAAAGCTCCACGGCGGTGATATCGGCGAGCGGAAGTTCTTTTTTCAGTGTTACAGCTATGCATCCGCTTCCGGCGCAGAGGTCTGCTATCTTAGGAGAAGTGAGCTTATTCTGACGGCATATCTTTATCACGTTCTCGACGAGAGTTTCAGTGTCAGG
>DEBW01000086.1:7005-23693 GCA_002348905.1 Ruminococcus flavefaciens
GGCGAGGTATCAGCACACCTTTTCCGACCTTGAAAGGATATCCGAAGAATTCCCATTCACCGAGGATATATTGCAGAGGTTCGCCGTTTATGCGCCTTGATATCATACTGCGTATCTTTTCGGCAGTATCATCTTCAACGGCTTCAAGCGGCTTGAAAAGCGGATTTTTATCTCCGAGACAGTCCTGAAATATGCAAAGGCAGTCAAATTCAGCATCGGGGATATCAGCCTTTTCAAGAGCAGCGGTACATTCCTTGCTGAGTTCTATCCTGTTTACCATTTGTCCTCCGATTTGTCCTCAGGGATACACGGCTTCATGGCAGCGATAGCGATCTCTATCATGCTGTCATCAGGTTCTCTTGTGGTAATTCTCTGCATGGCAAGACCTGGTGCAGAGAGTATCCTTGTGAAGATATTGTCGTTATTTCCGGCAAGACGGATGAATTCGTAGGATATGCCTACTACCAGCGGAAGTGTCACAAGGCTTATGAGCGAGCGCTCCCACCAGACAAGTCCCTTTGGCACGAAGCACATAACGAATATACCCACGAGGAGTACGATGAATATAAAGCTTGTACCGCAGCGTTTATGAAAACGTGTCTGTTTGCGGATATTTTCAACAGTAAGAGGAAGTTCAGCTTCGTGGCAGGCGATAGTCTTATGTTCAGCGCCGTGATACATGAACTGGCGCTTGATATCCTTCATAAGGCTTATTGCAGCCATATATCCCACGAATAAGGCTATCTTTACGATGCCTTCGAGTACCGAGCGGAGTACGCCGGTATTCTCGATTCCCGGTATAAGACCTATTATGAGTTTCGGCAGGAATACAAACAGCACAACTGCCAGCACTACGCCCATTACAGAGCCTATGACCATGAGAGTGTCGTAGAAGCTGCCGGAGTCCTTTTTTCCGCCGTCAGAAGTATCTTTAACGTCAGCGTTTTTGCTTTCCTCCTCGTCCTCTTCTGGCATCTGCTTTTCGGCAGACTTCATAGTGTACTTGTAGCCCTTTATAAGCGAGGTAACAAAGCTGAAACAGCCACGGACAAGCGGTACTTTCCTGTACCACGGAGCATTTTTTCCGTTGTTCTCGTCCCATGTTTCAAGGTCGATAGTTCCGTCAGGCAGACGGCAAGCCATAGCTCCTTTATGCGGGCCAAGCATCATTATTCCTTCGATAAGAGCCTGACCGCCTATTTTTGATTTGAATTTTTCCCCAGATAAATTTTCTTTTCCCATTTGGATCTCCACTAATTTGATTTTGCAGGAAGGGTGATAGTAACAGTAGTACCCTTTCCTTCGCCCTCACTGGTTATGTCCATAGAACCGCCGTGCATAGCGATTATCTCGTCAGCGACAGCAAGACCTATTCCAGAACCTCGGCGGGTGTGGTTAGCCTTGTAAAATTTAGTCTTTACTTTGGCGAGGTCAGCGACTTTTATACCGCATCCGGTATCAGCCACGGAAACGATAACGCTGCCGTCATTTTCCTCAGCGCTGATAGTTACTGTATCGCCCGGAGAGGAATACTTTACGGCATTGTCGATAACATTTATGAATACCTGACGTATACGGTTCTTGTCGCCGTAAACGAAAGGGAGCATTTCAGGTTCATCGTAGATTATAGTTATATTCTCACGCCTTGCCTTGTCGCTGTAGATGAGTACAGCATCGCCAAGTTCGGCGAGGATATCCATATTTGCGTTTTGCAGGGTGAAGTGACCACTCTGCATACGTGAGAAGTCGAGAAGTTCCTCGACCATCTGTGAAAGACGTTCAGTCTCGTTAACGATAACGCCAACGCCTTTTTTCATAGTATCAGGGTTCTCACCGCCGTCAACCATGAGAGTTTCAGCCCAGCCTTTTATAGCGGTAAGAGGTGTGCGAAGCTCATGTGAAACGGAGGATATGAACTCATTTTTCATAGCCTCAGCGGAAGAAAGTTCATCCGCCATGTGGTTGATAGCTGTACAAAGTTCGCCTATCTCGTCATCGCTGTTGTTCTCGATACGCACCGAGAAATCGCCCATTGCGAATTTTCGGGTGATACTGCTTATCTGCCGTATAGGTCTTACGATAGAGCCGGCAAAGTAAAGACCAGTAACAACTATGATGAATATGATAGACGTACATACTATCGTTACAAGGAGGATATACCCTCTGATAGTATTGTCTATCTCCGTAAGGGAAGTTACCATTCTCACGGAGCTGTACTCGCTGTTGAACGAGGATATCGGCATAGATACCGCAAGTATCTTTTCGCCGCCGGCAAGTCTGCCGATATAGCTTCCTTCGCCGGATTCCATAGCCTGTTCGTAGTCGGGCATGAGCATATCATCGTCCGGAGAGAAGCCGGAGGAGGTGAGTACAACTCTGCCCTTGGCGTTTATAGCCATGAGTTCTATTTTGTCCTTCTCATTGAAGGTCTCAAGGGTATTTCTCATCTCAGCCGAGAAATTGGCGGAGCTGTCCTGAGAGTGTATGCTGAGTACGCTCGTAACGGCGTTGAGCTTTGATACGAGGTACTGCTTTGCCGAGCTGTAGAAATAAGCCTGTATAGCGTATATAACGACCATTTGAATTACCAGCAGGGCAAGTATGATAACGCCGAGATTGTTGAATATCCAGCGTCTGGTGATGCTTTTTTTAGCCATTACTGAGGATCATCCCACTTGTAGCCGTAACCCCATATAGTAGTGATGTACTTGGGGTTGGAGGGTTCTTCTTCTATCTTCATGCGAATACGTCTTATATTAACATCAACGATCTTGTCATCGCCGTAGTAACTCTCTCCCCATATGTGGTTGAGTATGCTTGCACGGTCGAGAGCGGTATTTTTATTGTTCATGAAGTATTCGAGTATCTGATACTCTACCTGAGTAAGCTCTATAGGAGCACCGTCCTTTGTAACAGTACGGCTTTTGAGGTTGAGCACGAAAGGTCCTGACTCAATGACGGACTGCTTTTCGTTCTTGATAAAGCTCATGCACACACGGCGGTAAATAGCGTCAACACGGGCAGTAAGCTCTGACGGTGAGAAAGGCTTGGTTATGTAGTCGTCAGCGCCTATCATAAGACCGCTGACCTTATCCATTTCCTGAGTTCTTGCTGTTAGCATGATTATGCCGATAGTTGAGCTTTTCTCACGTATTCTCTTGCATACGGTGAAGCCGTCTATTCCCGGCATCATGATATCGAGAAGAATGATATCAAAATTGCCGTGTTCAGCTTCAAAAGTCTTGAGAGCAGCCTCGCCGCAGTTAACGTCAACAACGTCATAGCCGGCACGTTTTAGGTTTATTACTACGAATTCACGGATAGTATCCTCGTCCTCGCAGATAAGGATTCGTTTCATTATACCACTCCTTTGCAATAGAGTTATTAGCCGATAGCTTTTATTCTTTAAATCTGAAATTTATCGCCACATCGCCTGAGTTTATGGAAAGACCGTCGCCGGTATCAGGATACTGCGGTATATAGGCGAGATATGAAGATTCTCCCTTGGTATGCAGAAGCATATACCCATTAGAGATCCTGTCCTCTTGTGAAACAGAGTCCTCAGCGCAGCATATACGCAGAAGCTCACGGGTTATCCTGCCGTCAACGTAGGTGCAGAACACCATTTCATCGTTGATAGCATCACGGACAACAGTTACTTTTCCACGCCATTTTTCGGGGAAAATAAATGCATAACCCTCGCCGATGCTGAAATAAGAAAGGTACTTGTGTTCAAGGGTATTGTCAGAGCCGAGGCGCTTCCAGTCGGTGAGCTTTATTTGTTCGCCCTCTGATACGTCCTCATAGCTCGGAGCTATCTCCTGTACAGGTATTTCAAGTTCGCCGTCATTGTCGATATCGTAAGAAGCGCAGCCGGAAGGGCGCAGAGTAGCGTGAGAAGCTTCCGGAGCGAATACCTTTTTAAGACCGCCGTCGCTGTCCATATATACGATATCTGTCTGTATAGAGCCTGTACCGGATACAGCGTCGATATAAAGACCTGTTTTGCCGTCCGGAAGTCTGCCATAGCTGAGGTTGTCAAAATCAGCGAATGTGTCACTGAGCTCGCAGGCGTACTCGTGGTACTTGCCCTCAGCATCGAGCTGAAACGCCTTTGCAACGGCAGGCGAGCCGTTGGACGAACCGTTAAGCAGCAGGAATTCTTTATTGTTGTCGCCGTCAAGATCGGTGACATCTATGAAGGAGTATGACGCTCCGAATGTGGCTTTCATAGCGCCTTCATCGGGATCATAGTTGTATATTGTCACATTTTTTTCTGAGCGGTTTATGAGACTGCTTCCAACGATGAGATTGATGCGGTCGTTATTGCCGAGGCGTGAGATTATGACCTTTTCTATCTCAGAGCCTTCCGCAGCATTGTCGTACACCGAGCGCCATTTATCGCCGTCCTGGTCGAGGACGTTTATGCGGAGCGTTATCTCGTCAACGCCGAGACCGTTTCTCTCGTAGAATACAACAGCTTCATTACCGCCATCGCCGTCTATATCATCAATGATAAAGGCGGAGAGGTATTTGCCTGATTTAGGGTATTTAAGGCGTATACCCTGACCAGTGGCTTTGGTCAGGGCGCTGAATATCTGCTCCTGCTCGACGCTAAGCTTCGGCGGAGCCATAAGATTATCTATACTTGTACCGAAGGTACAGCCCGTAAGGGACAGTACAGCCGGCAAAGCCAGCAATGCTTTGTATATTTTCATGCGTTTATATCGTCAGCGAAACGCCGCAGACATTATTCTCTTTCTTCGAGTTTTACGTAGTCACGCTCTTTTGCGATAGCCTTGTAAGCAGGACGGATTATTCTTCCGCCCGTGAGTATCTCCTCCATGCGGTGAGCAGCCCAGCCTGCCATACGCGCAATTGCGAACAGCGGTGTGAAGAGCTCGTCTGGGATACCCAGCATACGGTAAACAAGTCCCGAATACATATCAACGTTAGCGCACATTGCCTTTGAGCTGCCCTTGAGCTCGAGGAATATCTCGGGAGTAAGTCTCTCGATAGTTTCAAGGAGTCTGAACTCAGCCTCGATATCCTTGCCCTTTGCAAGCTCGAAAGCCTTTTTCTTCAGTATAACGGCACGGGGATCGGAGATAGTATATACCGCGTGTCCCATACCGTAGATAAGACCTGAGCCGTCGTTTGTCTCCTTGCGGATAGTACGGCGCATATAGTCAGCAACTTCGCCTTCGTTGTCCCAGTGCTTGATATTTGCCTTGAAGTTGTCGAGCATATTTATTACCTTGATATTAGCACCGCCGTGACGAGGACCTTTAAGTGAGCATATAGCAGAAGAATATGCAGAATACGGATCTGTACCGGAGGAAGTGAGTACACGGCAGGTAAATGTAGAGTTGTTTCCGCCGCCGTGCTCAGCTTGTAACATGAGGAGACGGTCAAGCATCTGTGCCTCTTCCTTGGTGTACTGTCTGTCAGGACGGAGAAGGGAGAGTATACACTGAGCAGTGTTTTCCTCGTAGTTGATAGGATGCATTATCATACTTGCGTTGTCAAATACACGGCGTTTTACCTGATAAGCATTAGCCATGATGACAGGAAGCTTTGAGATAAGGCTGACAGCGGTTCTCATTTCGCTCTCAATGCCTTTGTTTTCACACTCGTCGTCGTAGGAATACAGAGCAAGTACTGAACGTGCAAGCTTGTTCATGATATTCTTTGACGGAGCTTTGAGTATCATATCCTCAACGAAACCTGTAGGGAGGTCACGTTTAAGGGAGATGTATGTATTGAAGTTCTGAAGTTCCTTTGGATTTGGCAGATGACCGAAAAGGAGAAGGAATGTTGTTTCTTCATAGCCGTAGCGGTCTTCTTCCTCAACATTGGCAACAAGATCGTTGATGTTGTATCCACGGTAGATAAGCTGACCTGGGATAGGCTCACGCTCACCTTCGTTCATAAGATAGCCGTGAACGTTGCATATATTGGTGATACCTGCAACAACACCAGTACCGTCGCTGTTGCGCAGACCTCTCTTAACGTGATATTTTTCATAGAGTTTTGGCTCTATAGAGGAATTATCCTTTAATTCCTTGCATAAACCTGTAATGTTAGCGCCTGAAATGAATGACGGCATACGATCACTCTCCTAAATATATTCATTAATAATTATACACCATATTCACGCTTATGTCAAATATAATTTCTGCAAAAGGGTACGCCTTTATTGCATTTTTCAGGATAATTTAACATTGGAGGACAAAATAATGAAAAAATACTTTGTTTCAGCAGTATTTCTAAGTGCAGTAATAGTGTTCGTGCCGGCTGTACCGGCGGTATTTTCGGGGAAAGCAGTGTACGGGAGCGAGCCTGTAAGCGAGGGTACAGCTATTGAGGAGTACATATCCGGTGAAGATACAGCCTTTTCGGGAGAACCATACAAAGTTCTTGATATATCCACCGGAAAGATAACAGAGGTAACTGTCAGGGACTACGTTATAGGCGCAGTATGCGCTGAAATGCCGGCAGCTTTTGAGGAGGAAGCATTGAAAGCTCAGGCGGTAGCAGCTCATACCTACGCTGAGCGTCAGCGCATAAAAGAAAAAGCTAAGCCGACAGAAGGTCTTGGCGGAGCTGATTTCTCAAACGATACATCAAAATATCAGGGATATTTCGATGATAAGCGTATACATCACTATTTCGGCGAAAACTACGACGAATACTATAAAAAGATAAGCTCAGCCGTTGACGATGTACTGCCGTATATGATAACGTATGATAATGAGCCTATTATTGCGGCATTCCACTCAATGTCCTCAGGAATGACTGAAAGCGCTGAAAATGCATGGGGAGCTAAAGTTGATTACCTTGTGCCAGTGGACAGCCATTACGATAAGTCAGCGCCGAAATATGAGGACGAAATGCGCTTTGACAGGGATTTTCTGAAAAATCGCCTTGAAAAAGTGTTCGAGGGCATAAATCTCGGAGATGATATGTCAAAATGGCTCACTGTTGCGGAAGTCTCGGACTCAGGCACAGTCCTGACGGTAAGAGCAGGGGATAAGACCGTTTCCGGAAATGATATCCGTGTAGCTCTCGGACTTCGCTCTGCTGACTTTGATATATCTTTTGACGATGATGAAGCCGTATTCACTACAAGAGGCTACGGTCACGGAGTTGGTATGAGCCAGTACGGTGCAAACGCTATGGCAACAGCCGGAAGTACGTGGCAGGAGATAATCTCCCACTATTACCCGAACTGCTCGCTGACTGCGCAGAATGAATAAAATTTGCCTTTAGAAATCAATTTTAATTTGCTGTACAAATCTCCGGAGATACGTTATAATATATATTATATCAGTACAAGGAGAGTGCTTATGAAACATATAGAAATGTTCTCTGACGGAGCTTGCAGCGGTAATCCGGGCCCCGGAGGCTACGGCGTAGTCCTGAGATATAACGGCAAGGAAAAGGAACTTTCCGGCGGCGATGCCAATACTACCAACAACCGCATGGAGCTTATGGGAGTTATCATGGGACTTGCTGCTCTGAAAGAACCTTGCAAAGTTACTCTGACTACCGACAGCAAATACGTCGTTGACAGTATCACAAAAGGCTGGGTTTACGGCTGGAAGAAAAAAGGCTGGATAAAGTCCGATAAAAAACCTGCTCTGAATGTTGACCTCTGGGAAAAACTTCTGCCTCTGCTCGAAACTCATGAGGTGACTTTCGTGTGGGTAAAAGGTCACGCCGGTCACCCTGAAAATGAACGCTGCGACCGCCTCGCTGTCGCTCAGAGAGATATTTACTCAATGAAGTGAATAGTATAAAAATAACCGCTGGGAGGTTGACTCTCGGCGGTTTTGCTATGTATTCAATTGTCTTCGTATTGGTCATCAATTTCTTTAATGCTTTTTAAAAGCCTATATACGGTTGTACCTAAATCAGTAGGGTAATTACATTTAGGAGAAGAATCAAGGTTTTCGGCTCTAACAATTGCGTTATTTATAGCTTTTTTATCATATTTTTTGTAGTGAGCTTTATTTATATGCTTATTCTTTTTTAGTGCAACCTTTAACTCAGATAATCTATTTTTGTAATGATCTGTTGGCACATATGAATGTGAACTGTTTACAGCATAACGATAATCTTCTTCATTAACATCATCAAAATGAAGAAGAAGCCATAATTCAAAGAATGGATTACTCACAGCATACTGATAATTATTTTCATTACACTCATTTAATACAGCGTTCCATTTTTCAAGATTGCTTTTTCCTTCGCTATCAACTATTGTTTGATCTGTGTGATCATCTACATCCATTATAAGCCAAAATTCATCTTGATTATGCTCTTCAAAATTATATTCTTCTTTA
This sequence comes from Ruminococcus flavefaciens, assembly GCA_002348905.1. Classification (GTDB taxonomy): domain Bacteria; phylum Bacillota; class Clostridia; order Oscillospirales; family Ruminococcaceae; genus Ruminococcus; species Ruminococcus flavefaciens_O. Next base: position 15,354 of record DEBW01000086.1, read on the forward strand.
TGTTCACTTTTATAAGCGTTCATTTTATCAAGTAAGTTTTTCGGACTGCAACTTGACACTTGTCTCGTCTCTTCAAGTGTTCTATTTTTATCGTTTTTTTTGAGAGCATCTTCAAGAACATTTATGACTTTTACTTTTGAACCGATGTTTGCAAAAACCATATTTATTATCTTCTCAAAATATTCCCATTCCGTAACTGAACCTTCACACGAAATGAAGATTAATTTGTCACTTGTTCTGCGTTTTGGACGTACAGGGGAAAAAGGGAGTGAGGACATTCGCTCAGCAGCCATTTTATATGTCCTCCTTTATTACAGGGACAGCGCCAAATCTTCCAGCAAGATAGTCCTTCAGGATACTCTCTTTATTTATAATGTCAAAATCAGAAAATGGTTTTAACCTTGTTTCTCCATTTTTATTCTTTTCAATAAACCAGATTTCATCTTGCCTAAAGTTTTTCAAGTTGAGTAAATTTACATCATGTGTTGTAAATAATAATTGTGTATTTGTCGCAGACCTGACAAAGGCTTCAACAAAATATTTTGATAATTTTGTGTGCAGACTTCGATCTAATTCATCAATAATAAAAATACTATCATCCTTTTGTCTTTTTTCAAGTGTAAAAAGAACAGGCAGTATATCTATTAAGCGTTTGGTTCCATCTGATTCTTCATCTACGTTAAACGGAACATATTTATCATAAAGCTTGTGCATAAATTTTAGCTCAATAAGCATTATTACACTCTTTTCTTCCCCAAAAATAAATAGTTTACCATTAATATTTATTGCACCGTTTTGAGCTTCTAAAATTTGATTTCGCAGTTCATCTGGAATGTTATATTTCTCAACAAAGTCCGCTAAATTTGTTCTTTCACTTTTAGTTGAAACTTTGATTGAATCAATGCCAGTATCTAATGTTTGTAAGCTTTCAGATAAAAAATTCTTTAGATTTGTTTGATAACGTAAAACAACCGGAAGATCTTTGATCATTGAATCTGGATAAATAATTGTAATATTTTTAAACCATGAATACACTTCATCAGCAATAGTAAAACTATATTCTTCTGATAGTCTATACAAAAATAAATTACGAGCTTGTTTTTCTTCAAAACTTTCTTTTAAAATAGCGATCAAATTGTCTTCTTTAGGGCTTTTACATAGATGATTTTTGTTAACTTTTATTGTAGTTTTCCTTCTTTTATTTGTAAGTCTATCAAATAAAGGTATAAATGTACGATCCTTTCCCATAATTGATAACCACTCTTCATGTATATAAGAGTTATCTAAAGAAAAACCATAACTGTATATTTTACGATCAATACACATTACAAACTGAAAAGTTGTAATACCATTATACTCTGGAAGTTTAAATTTGAATTGATTGACATTTGTTGTAGGTAAATTTTTAGCTCCTTCTCTTAATATATATCTTTTAGCATATTCTAAAGATTTTACAAAAGAAGTTTTTCCGGAAGCGTTAGGTCCAAAGAAAACTCCTCTTTTTAAAACTTTCCATTTTCCGGCAACAGTATCAATTTCGGTTAAAAAGCGTTCGTCTATACTATCACCTAAAGGAAACATACTGAATTCAATATTATGCCCGATTGACATGAAATTGCTAACAGAATACTTTAACAGCATATAACATCACCTCCGATAATAGTATGTAACAATTACGGCTTAATATTCTAATTATAGCATATAGTTCAGCCAAAATCAAGTGAACCCAACAACTTAATAAATAAGGCATTCACCAACCCGATGAATGCCTTTATTTCTCGAAAAAGTCCCAGTAGGGATAAAATTATCTCTTGCTGAACTGTGGAGCACGACGAGCAGCCTTGAGACCGTACTTCTTTCTTTCCTTCATACGTGGGTCACGAGTGAGGAAGCCAGCCTTCTTGAGAGCTGGACGGAGCTCAGCGTCGAATTCGAGAAGAGCACGGGAAACGCCGTGTCTGATAGCACCAGCCTGACCAGTTACGCCGCCGCCAGCAACAGTGCAAACGATGTCGAACTTGTCGAGGTTCTCTGTGAGAGCGAGAGGCTGACGGACGATGAGCTTGAGAGTCTCAAGACCGAAGTAATCGTCGATACCTCTGCCGTTGATAGTTACGTTACCTGAACCAGGGATGATTCTTACTCTTGCAACGGAGTGCTTTCTTCTGCCTGTTCCGTAGTAGTATTTTACTTTTGATTCGTACATTTCAAAGCGCCTCCTTATTATAATTCGTAAGCAACAGGCTTCTGAGCTGCCTGCTTGTGCTCTGCACCCTTGTAAGTTCTGAGTCTCTTGAGCTGAGCTCTGCCGAGAGTGTTGTTAGGGAGCATACCGTTTACTGCGATAGTCATAGCTCTGTCAGCCTGATTAGCCATCATATCCTTGTAGGAGATAGCCTTGAGACCGCCGATCCAGCCTGTGTGCCAGTAGAACTTCTTCTGTTCGAGCTTCTTGCCTGTGAGAACAGCCTTGTCGCAGTTGATGATGATAACATGGTCGCCGCAATCTACGTTTGGAGTGTAGGTTGGCTTGTGCTTACCTCTGAGGATATGTGCAGCCTTAGCAGCAACACGACCGAGGGACTGACCCTCTGCATCGAGGATGTACCATGTACGGCTTACTTCAGCCGGTTTAGCCAGTGTAGTTGACATAATATTTTCCTCCGTTTTTTAAATTTTCGCCGGGGGAAAATTCCAGATCCCCGACAGTGCAAGACATATTATAACCGATATTTGAGGACTTGTCAAGGGCTTTTCAAGATTTTTTTCAATCTATACACAACTTTCTCTTTGATTCTCTTTATTTTTCTCGTTTTCTCTCACGTTCTCGTTATTCATTCTGAAAAAAATTCACGTACAAAAAAAGCACCTGCCGGTGCTTTTTTATGTGGAAAATATACTGATTCTGTAGGAAGATAATTGGTCGTATTCCAACATTTTTATTTATTTGTGTGCTTGTTCATGAGGTCTTGCAAATCAAATATATAATTATAGAGCCACGGTCATAAATTCTCACTTATCCGTTTCCTTTGAAAATTAAAAAGGCTGGAATGTGAACCAGCCTTTTTTATTATAATGTTTGAAAATTAAAATCCGTATTTTTCCTTTTCAGATTCATTTACTGTTAAGTAACACTTCATGCAAATATAATCACCGGTTCCACCAAAAATTACTTCTCGATACCAGTCATGTTCATGATCTTTACATTTATTTTCCGGTTTGTAGAGTTTTGACAGTTCATTAAATTCTTTTTCATCAATATTTCTCATATTATTTCCTCCAAGCTTTTTTTTACAATAATCAGTATACTAATGAGTCATTTATTCATGGCTTATTATCTCCTTTCTGAACTTTTCTATATTATACCATACCACATTTAAAATTGCAAGTAAAAATTACTTGCAATTTTAAGTCTGTTTTTCACAAAATAATTCGTGTAATATGTAATTATAAAGATAGAAAGCGGTGTGTATAATAAAATGTTTGAAATAAAAAAGCCCTCAGCTTCAAATAAAACGATAAGAATGCCGGATTCATTAATCGAAAAGCTTGAAAAGCTTGCTGCCAAGAATGACATATCCTTTAATCAGCTGGTGATACAATGCTGTGAATATGCGCTTGATAATCTGAAAATTTCGGAAAACAAAGAAGAAACCTGATTGTCATAAATCTGGAATTGCGAGCATACTATTTACTAATGAGTTCTCATTTCTCTCTGACTATATTTGATCTTGGACGCTATAAGCGTCCTTTTCTTTGGGAAAATAAAAAAGGCTGGAACGTGATGTACCAGCCTTTAAAAATAGTATTTATTACTTTTCGGAGTTGATGAACATATCGTAAATACGTCTGATAGCCTCAGGGAGGTCAGCCTCGCTTACACCGATGATAACATTAAGCTCACGTGAACCCTGGTCGATGAGCTTTACATTGATGCGAGCGTGAGCCATAGCAGCGAATACTCTTGCAACAGTACCTCTTGTGTTCTTCATTCTGCGTCCTACTACAGCGAGCATAGCTATACCGTCCTCGATTTCGAGGTGGTCAGGAGCTACTTCACGGCGAAGCTCAGCAAGAACCTTTTCACGTACAGGCTCAAGCTTGGCAGTATCAAGAGTAATGCTCATAGTGTCGATACCGGAAGGCATATGCTCGAATGAAAGACCGTTATCGTAGAGGACTTTGAGAACTTTAAGACCGAATCCAATTTCGTTGTTCATCATAGCTTTTTCGATGTTGATAGTGCTGAAGCCCTTCTTGCCTGCGATACCTGTGATAGTGTGACCGAGAGACTCCTTGCTGAAATCGTGGTCGTTTGATACGATCATAGTACCTGCATCCTCAGGAGCGTTTGTATTGCGGATATTTATCGGAATACCAGCTGAACGTACAGGGAATATAGCGTCCTCGTGGAGTACGGAAGCACCCATGTAAGCAAGCTCACGAAGCTCACGGTAAGTGATAGTTTCGATAACGTCAGGGTGGTCAACTATACGAGGGTCAGCAACGAGGAAGCCGGAAACGTCAGTCCAGTTCTCGTATATCTCAGCTCTTACAGCGTTAGCGATGATAGAGCCTGTAACGTCAGAACCGCCACGGGAGAAAGTCTTTATAACGCCCTCGGTAGTTCTTCCGTAGAAACCTGGGATAACAGCGTTGTCGAGACCTTTTATGCGCTCACGTACAGCCTTTACAGTATCTTCAAGGAGAAGATTTCCCTTTGTGTTGAAAATTATAACGTCAGCAGCATCAACGAAGTTGAAGCCGAGGTAGTTTGCGAGAAATTTACCGTTGAGGAATTCACCACGGCTTGCAGCGTAGTCCTTTGCAGGACGGGCTTTGAGTTCTTTTTCGATAGTGTCGAATTCAGCGTCAAGGGACATATCCATGCCGAGTTCAGAGATAATGCCGTTGTAGCGGTCTTTTATCATCTGGAGGTCATCAGCGAAATCAACTCCGCTTCCGGCAAGCTCACAGCACTTGTAGAGCATATCTGTTACCTTGATATCGTCAGAAAAGCGCTTTCCCGGAGCAGACGGTACAACATATCTGCGCTTGTCGTCAGCCTTGATGATAGCAGCGACCTTTCTGAACTGGTTAGCGTCAGCAAGAGAGCTTCCGCCGAATTTAACAACTTTATTAGCCATAAGAAAAACCTTCCTTGAAATATATTTACAATTATATTGATATTTAAGTGACAATATCAATTATACTCCAAACCATGCGGAAAATCTATTGGCAGAAAGCCAAAATTAAGGAATACTTTTGCTGTGTTTTTGGTGAATACGCTTGTACGTCACCGGTGGACAGTATACAAAACATAAAAACCGGGTTTTGCCTTATGTAAATACAAGGCAAGATCCGGTTTATAAGTGCTTATACAGCAGTACCAGCAAGGGCTTTTTCTACAGCTTTGTTGCGTTTTTCCTTGTTTCTGATACCGGTTCTGATGCGCTTGAAGATGAATCCTATGAGCAGTTCGCCTGCGCCGATGCAGAGTGCGAACACGCCGAAAGGAAGGAGGAGTGAAGCACAGAGGTAGAATACAAACTCGCCTGTTATAACGTGAGCTATGGAAGCTCCGGCGACGACAGCGAGTCCGACGAGAGCCATGACAGTACCGCTCCATGCGAATACACTGCCGTAAAGGCTTACAACGTGCTTGCCACGCTTGTCAACAGCGACTATTATCCATATGAGCAGGACTATCACGAGTCCGAGGATAATGCCGAGTGTTACGTAAGAGAATATGAAGTTAGCGTTTTCAAGTTCAAAGTTTATTTTATTGCTCCACTTGTCTATTGAGAAGTTATCAGCAGTTCCTTTTGCCTCGAAATTGCTTCTTACCTTGTTGTAATCGGATATTTTCACCTGATAGTCGAAAGTATCATCAGCAACATCGGAGTTATTTATGAAGAAATCAGCGAGTTCGTTTGAAGTAACGGAAGGATCGCTGGATTCGCCTATGAGTATGTAGTCAGCATAGTCCTTGATAAATCCGCCTGCATAGGCGAGGAGGTCTGTCTTTGAGAGGTATGTTCTGAAATCAGACTTGCTGACTTTTTCCTGAGTAGCCTCGCCGAAGCCTGCTTCATTATAAATAGCGTCAGAAAGACTTCTGCCGTTGTAGTCAGCGTCAAGGACAGTGTTTATGTCCATTTTCTTTGTGCGTTTCTGGAGGATATCTCCGGTAACGCCTATTTTTATGCAGAAAAGGAGAGAGAGCGAGATAAGCACAAGAGTTGTGAATATAGCGAGCAATCCTGCACCTGTGAGGCGTATAGCTCCGACTTTTTTCTTTGGTATGGTCACTTCCTCGATATATTCCGGCTGAACAGGCTCAGAGTAAACCGGCGGAGGTGTGTTCGGCTCGTAATTGTTATTATAAGCCGGAGGCGGAGTATTCGGCTCAAATTTTTCCTCATATACCGGCGGAGCGTGGTGGTGCTTTTCCGGCTCAGGCTTAGGAGCTTTCACAAGCGGAGGTATCGGAGCACTTTCCGGTACTTCTTCTTTTTTGCTCTCAGGCTCAGGGATTACCGGTTCAGGCTCAGGAAGTACAGGAGCCGGTTCAGGCTCAGGCAAAGTGAGCTCAGGTTCTTTTTCTGCCGGAACTGATTCGGAAACTTTATTTTCCGGTTCTGGAAGTGCAGCTTCCGGTTCGGGTGATTCTGTCTCAGGTTCGGGCAGAACTATATCCTGCTGAGTTTCGTCAATAGTTGTATTAAGAGCTTCAAGAGCTTCGTCGATAGCGGCAACGGTATTGTCATATGAATCAGCAAATATAGCCTCCGGCATTTCGTTGTCATCGCTGTCATTATTCTCAGGGAGAATATTTTTTACTTCTTCAAAAGGACCTGTGCCGTCAAAACGTATATTATTCTCATCGGCAACAGGACTGGTATCTTCCCGAAAATCAGGAATTATCTCCGGACTTGTATCAGGTTCGCCAACTTTTTTTCCGCAGCTGCTGCAAAAGATAGAATCGTCATCGAGTTCAGCGCCGCATGATAAACATTTCATATATTTCATCCTCCTTGGTTTTTTATTTAATTATAACTTATATGGAAAGTGTTGTCAACAGAAATACGTCGAATTAACGTATCGTACATAATTCTTTTTACAGCACGATTTCAGAGAATAAAAAAAGCGGCTGTCGCACATACAGCGATAGCCACGTTCAGCCTCAGAAGCCGATAATATAAAATAAAAATGAATATTACTTCTTGTTCTGTTCCTTGAGAAGATCTCTGATCTCTGTGAGGAGAACTTCTTCCTTTGAAGGCTCCGGAGGAGCAGCTTCTTTTTCCTTTTTAGCAATATTCATAAGTGCTGTCACGCCCTTGAGCATAAGGAATACTACAAAAGCCATGATAACGAAGTTGACAACATCATTTAAAAATTCGCCGATGTAAAGGTTAGCCTTCCATATCTGGATATGGATACCCTTGAAACCGCCTGTATTGAAGCAGCCGATGATAGGAGAAATGATGTTATCCAGCAATGATGTGACAAGTCCGGAGAACGCACTTCCGATGATGACACCGATAGCAAGCTCTACGATATTGCCTCTGAGGATAAACGCCTTGAATTCTTCTAAAAACTTCTTCATCTTTATCACTTCCTTTCACTTAAACGTCACGGGATATTCATCCCATTAGGGTATTGTAATATGCATACGATACCTTAATCTATTCCAACCTTCGGGAGAGAAGGTATCTCTATGGATTCTCCCCTTGGGGTTTTCTTAGCCTCCATATACTCAGGAATCTCGATCATGTCAAGTTCATCCTGATACATTTTCTTTCTCGGCAAAGACTCAACGGCGTTGTTTGCCTGATCCATGAGCGCTTCCTTGTGTTCCGGAATGTACGCTTCAAGCTGATCGGGATCTGCTTTGCCGGCAGAATACATGGTTATGTGTGATTTTGAAGACTTTGTGGCAGCGGTAAGCATACCTGCATCGACTTCATCGGTCATGCCCATGTAATACTTGCGTTTTGTTTCTTTTGAACTTCCTGCTGTAAGGTCGTTGGAGTTGAAATTTTCAGCATCTTTCATATAGAATCTGTTGAATTTGTCGTTGTCGTTATGAGCGAGCTTTGAGCCGTCAACGATAGGCAGATCGTTCATGTAGGAATTCTTTTTCTTGTCATTGCGCTTCATGCTTGTCATATCCATACCAAGGTCAGGTATAGAAAGGTCGTTCATGTCGCTGTTGTTTTTGCTGGTGGTTCTTGAAGATTTTCCGAAGAAATCATCAGGATCGGGAGATTCATGACGTTTCTGAGGATTTCCGCCGTCAAAGAATTTCCAGAAATCATCGCTTGTATCTCTGTT
>DEBW01000086.1:23704-23955 GCA_002348905.1 Ruminococcus flavefaciens
TCTTCATCCGCCAAAGATGAATTGCCGAAGAAATCAATATCGTTTGAAGGCATAGGCGGAGCAGACAGTCCATGTGAGCCGTGTCTGCTGCTGTGCATATTCTGAGACGGTATGGGCATATTAGGATCAGGCATAGGCTGCGGCTGGCCGTAGATCGGCATACCATTCTGATCGTATCCTACGACAGGCGGCTGACCGTACATCATAGGCTGCGGCTGACCGTAGATTGGCATACCGCTTGGATCGTATCC
>DEBW01000086.1:24087-52296 GCA_002348905.1 Ruminococcus flavefaciens
TATCCTACGATAGGCGGCTGACCATACATCATAGCCTGCTGGTTCATATATGGGTTAGCACCCATCTGAGACTGTGGATTCTGCATACCGTTCATCATATTCTGATTCGGCATACCACCCATCATGTTCTGATTAGGCATACCGCCCATAGGGTTTGTATGTCTGCTATAGCCGTTTGTCTGAGGGCGTATAGGTTCACTTCCTGCCTTGGGCAGGGAAACTCTGTCAGGATCAAGTCTTGGGATATAAGGCTCATCGTATTCGCTGAAATCGTATTCTTCTTCAGATTCATTGAGTTCATCAGAAGAAAAAGCGTCAAAAGACTGGGGGATGGGGGCACGGTCACTTATTGTAAAAGTACCGCTTCCAACGGTATAACCGCTGTTGGCAGAAGAAAAGTCTTCTTCTGTGTGATAGCCTCCCATATCCACCTGGTCATAGTCCGTTGGCTGAGCATTTTCAAGACTGCTTCCACATTTCACGCAGAACTTGAATCCATTCTCATTTTCGGTTCCGCAAGCAGCACAGATCATTGAATTCACTCCTTTTAAAAATTTTGTGGCATGGTGGCGCACGTTTGCAGCTTTTATTTGTTCACAATTTGATAAAGAAAAATTTACGATGCCGAAACACATATCCGAAATGTAATAACAGCATATTAAAATCGTGAGTTACTAAAAGCTCATTTTTCCTCATGATAATTATATCATTGTTCATAACGCTTTGCAAGCATTTTTTGAAAGATTGTGCATATCGGTATTAAAGATATACCGTAATTTGTATACATTCACTGACCTTACAAGCAACGTTAGGAGTTTTTGTCGCTATTCACCAAAGTGTATAATTTCATCTTTTTTGAGACGGTTTACAAATTGTTATAATATACTATTTGTTTACAACATATGTAAGCATTATTTGTTACTATAACAAATATATGCTGGAGATACTATATTTTTTCATAAATTCGTGTTATAATAAATGTGAGCAGGAAAAAACACACTTGCGAAACGGAGATGATGTCTATGTCTAAAAAGAACGAAAGTAAAGCCAAAAGTATAAAGAAAGCAAGAAATTTAACACAGTTTGTTATATGCGCAGTTGTTGTTGCTGCCGGCGGATTATATGCCAAGGGTGTCTATGATAATATGAAGCCTGTTCCTGCTCTCAGCGGTGCAGAAGCTTCCGGTGTCGAGATCGAAGATATAGAAGTCAGCAGTTCAGAGCCGGAAATAGATCCGAATCAGATAATTTTCAATACTATCGCCGTTCCGACAAAGAATAAATTCTACGGTGACCTTATCCTCGTAAACAATGACCATGAGTATTTCAGCAGCGGCAAGGAAGACCTTGTGAGCATTATGGAAATGAATGACGAAAAGGAGATAAGCTATTTCACTTCCGTTGACTATACCTATACCATACTCCGCAGCGTATACGAACCAATGGTGGATATGATAAAGGATTTTTACGATAAGTATTCAAATGATACGCTCATAATCTACGGTTCTTACCGTACCAAGGAATTTCAGGAGCAGCTCTACAAGGAAAGACAGGAAAACGACGAGAGTTCCGAAGCTCCGTTAGTCGCAAAGCCGGGATTCAGCGAACATGAGACCGGTTATGCTTTCGATTTCAGCGAGTCTGTTGACTATGACTATGAAGGTACAGGCGATTTCGCATGGATAAACGAAAACAGCTATAAATACGGCTTTATCGTGCGCTATACCGAGGAAAAGGAAAAGATAACACAGATACGTCCTGAACCGTGGCATTTCCGATATGTAGGTATCCCTCATGCGTACTATGTGGCAAAGAATGACCTCTGCCTTGAAGAGTATATCCAGCTTCTCAGCGAAAAGCATCCATACAGCGGTGAACATCTTGAGATAACCACCGAGGACGGCAAAAACTACGAGGTCTACTTCTTTGCTTCCGATGACGGCGCTGAAACGACCGATGTGCCTGTACCGACAGGATACAAGTACGATATCTCAGGAAATAACGTTGACGGCTTTATCGTTACCGTACACAAGGACGAAAAAGTTGCTATAGAACAGGAAAAGCCTACAGAAGCTGCCGAAACCACGACAGAATCAGAAACTACCGAAGTATCTTCCGAAGAAGAAACTGAAAATACAGAAGAATAAAATAAGGCTGCCTTAGTTGGGCAGCCTTACTGTTTGTCGAAAAAGTATGATTTATTCAAAATTGCAACACGGACGGCGAATCGCCGTCCCTACAATTGGGGTATTTAACATAGTTTTTGTAGGGACGACCATTGGTCGTCCGCTAATTTTACTGCAAATAATATGTTTATTTGCAGCCTTATTTTATCATGCTGACGTTTTTCCCTGATTTTGTCTGCGGTACATCATATATATTATAGTACCGATGCCGATGCTTAAAACTACAGTGGTGAATATACTTCCCTCGATGCCAAATTCTCCGCCGGTAAGCAGTTTTGATGTGCTTGAAGCAGTCGTGCGGAATATCGACTCGGTATCTCCCGAACCGCTCACGCTTATGCCATAAAAGCTGCCCTGAGTGAAGTTCCATATTGAATGTACAGCGCAGGCTCCCCATATATCCTCGAAGTATATTATGTAAAGAGCAGAGAATACTCCGAACAAGGCGAGATTTATAAACACAAGCACTCCGTAGCCGGGGTTCATGTAGTGTGCGAGACTGAATGCCGCTGAGCTTACTGCTATTGCGACATATGCGTTATGCTTTCCGCCGAGAGTGGTCATGAAATAGCCACGGAAGATAAATTCCTCGCTCATTCCCTGTACGAGAAAACCGAGCAGATAAAGTCCGATAAGACCAAAGTTGATATTGCTGCAAAGAGCGATATCATTTACGCCGAACAGTACAGATGAAAGCGTTATCACAGTCATAAGAACTGTACCCACAAGAAGTCCCATGAGGTAGTGCGGTACAGCTTTTTCTTTTACAGCTCCCATTGAACGTATATGCCTTGCCTCGACCATACGGCAGTAGAGAATGCTTATGATAGTGCCGAAAGCGGTGCAGAGCAGGGTAGGGATTAGTATTCTTGGCTGTATTCCGACTTGCGATGAAACTCTGATTATCTGCGTGAAGTTTATTTTGTCCTGACCGGCAGGATCAAGCAGGGAAGTTTCCTTTAATTTTTCTTTCAGTTCATCTTTTGCTATAAAATATGGTATGACAGCTTCTGCGACTGCGATAATTACGAACATGAATATAAAAGTTATTATATTTGATATAAGATTCTCGGAAGCCGTTGACTTTTCGGATTCCTTGAACATTTTCGGTTTTAATTCAAGCATGATGCACCTCCATATGCTTTAATTTTACTTTATTATACCGGCTTTGTCAAGACAGCTTTTTGCATAAAAACAAAAGAGTGTACCATCATGTCAATGATACACTCTCATATTAAAATTATCAGGGATCATCCTTATTTTTCGTGGATATCTGCGCCCTGAAGCATGGAATTGATATCTGTAACGATAAGACGGATATCGGAGATCTGCTGATTTACAGCTTCTGTGTTTTCACAGGTATTCTTTACATTATTATTAAGGTCATCGAATGCTTCGTCTGCATTTTCAAGTATCTCTACAAGCGAATTAAGACCTGCCTTATCCATTTCCTGAGTGTTGTTGCAGTATTCTATAACGTTGTTCAGAAGGTCATGCACAACATTCTGACGTTTATCGTTTGCATTGTTTGCCTCGCTGATCTCATTCATGCTGCGTGCGATATTATCGACATCTGCGCTGAGCTGATACATCTTTTCATGCTGACTTGAAATTGATGACTGTTTTGACATAAGCTGAGACTTTGCATATAATAAGCAGTTATCCGGCAGATTGATACCACGGTAGATAGCAGTTGCCATTGCCTTGCATGAAGAATAGCCGCAGGCATGACAGTTGAAGTTCTTTTCTGCTTCGGTATATTTTCCTATTGAATGGAAGATAGCCTCTAATTCATTAGATGTCGGCTCTTGTGACGGTACAAGCTGTCTGTACTTGCGGATGAAATCATTGAGAGTAAGTTCATCGTCAAAGCGTTTTAAGATCTTGTCCTCGCTTGCACGGAAGAAGCCGCCCTTGATCTTTCTGCGTCCGCTTGCTTCATTTTCAACGTCGTTCATTGTCTGCATAATATCGAAAAGTGTCTGCTGTGAGTCTGCACCTGCGCCTACATTACAGCCGAATTCGCAGGAAAGCACATCAAATACCTTTGGCTTTTTGCTGTCGTTGAGTTTTGCATACATATCAAGCTCAGGGTAAACCTTGTGAACTCCCTCAGAGTTTATGATGTTTATGTCCGGATCGTGAAGCAGGAGGTTATCACGAAGTCCGCCCGGTTTCGGGTATATTGCACCCATCTGACCTTGTTCGCCTGAAAAGGCATAAGTCAGGTCGTCGTCAGCATCTATCTGTATGTGAATGTTGTTGGCAGCGAAATACTGTGTCATTTTCTGGAATGTTACATTGTAGTCAACAAGCATAGTATCTTCAAATTCATTCTTTTTTGCAACGCATGGCGAAAGAACTGCTATCTTGTTTGAAAGTCCGAGGTAGCGTTTGATATAGATAGCTGTACAAAGTATAGGACTGTGGATAGGTGAAAGATTCTTCAGAAGTGTAGGCTGATATGTCTCGATATACTTGACTATCGCAGCACATGGCTGTGTGATGAGGTTTCCTACAAGTCCCTGCTGTATAGCACGGATGTGCGCCCATGTACATATGTCTGCGCCGAAGGAAACGTCATATACCAGGCAGCCCTTATCCTTGAACCAGTTGAGAATATTCTTCCATTTTCTTGGGAAAACCGTCTTTATCGAGGGAGTTGCAAGAATTATAAGCGGTTCTTTTTTCTCAATAGCAGTCATTGCAGCCGGAGTATCATCAATATAATCACGAGCACCATGCAAACAGTTGCGTACACACTCGCCGCAGGCGATACAGCGGTCAGAGTTGACGGTCGTAACAAATCTGCCGTCTGCTAACTGTGTTGTGATATTTGCTTCTGGTGCTGGACAGGTACGGATACAGGCATTGCATCCAACGCATTTTTCAGGATTTACGGTAATGATCTCACTCATTCATAAAACTTCCTTTCCCATTATATTCCTAATTCGGCGGTCGGCTATATGGAATTTTTATAGCCTGATGTTGTTGGTCAAATGCTTGTTTTGATGAGGTTTTAGCGTAATAAATTGCGAAAACGCCGTTGCTGACAATAATAATACGTAACGAACCGCCATATGTCTGATATATACCATAAGTATAAATCCAATATAATTATACCTATAAAATATAACTTTGTCAATATATATCCCAATAATACTGCAATATTTCAACAAATAAACCAGTTATACGAATAATGTTAACACTATATTGATAATCAGTTATATAAATTTTGAATAAGTAGGTATATTTTTTAATTTATGACTTCATATTTTAATTAAATGCTTACAGCAAAAGCGCTTTTTTATTATAAATAATCAGGGAGTTCACGTTCTTCTCTTTTCAGAGTGCTTAAATGGATTTTAACACCGTTAGCACGTTTGCGACATAAAAAATGCACCTCAGCAGTGCTTTTTGACGTATTTTCTTCTATGGTTCAGATGCTCTCACATACTTCACATGGGTATAGAAAAACCGCCGATGAAGGCGGTTTACATTATTTTTACTCCTGTTTCTTGTTCTTTCTTTTTTAAGTCAAGATATTTTTCAAATGAAATCCGTGCTTTTTCAGGAGCTTTATTTGTAAGATATGGTTTTTCATTTTCATCGTAATCATACCATTCTGAATTAGTCATCCAGTATAAATACACATCACCTTTTATCATATTCTAACCTCATCTTTCTATTGATTCAATAAAATCAATGCTGATATTTCTTGGCATAGTATTTCTATAATATTCAGCAAAGCGTTCTGTAAAAAATTCTAATTTGCTATTTGATGCTTAAATTTTTGAACTTGCTCCATTGGAAAAGAGCTTATTTTATACCTCAAATCAGTAAATAGTGATTTGATTTCGCTTAATATTATACCACTACCCTGAGATTTGTCAATAAACTGGTTATTGACATTACAGTTTCAATTTTGTTGATTAGAAATATTAATTTGTAGGGAACGCCGCCCTCGGCGTTCCGTGCCATACATATTTGTTTCAATCCATAATATTTTGAAAATTGATTTCTGTGACAAATACTTCCAGTGTGTTGACTTCTGACTGCTAACGTGATAAAATAATTACTAATGTATACGAAAAGAGGATAGAAATGGCTGATACTTTATATATGGTGATACCATGCTATAATGAAGAAGAAGTCCTGAATGAAACTGCTGTACGGATGAAAGAAAAGTTTATCTCTCTGTCCGGACGTGGACTTATATCTCCCGAAAGCAGAATAGTATTTGTAAACGATGGCTCTAAGGACAGAACATGGTCTGTAATACAGGAATTGCACAGCTCTGCGCCGGAGTTTTTTTCCGGTATCAACCTCGCACGTAACAGCGGACATCAGAATGCTGTGCTTGCCGGTCTTATGACCGTTAGAGATATGTGCGACATGGCGATAACTATGGATGCCGACCTACAGGACGATATCAACGCCATAGACGCTATGCTCGAAAACTACTACAAGGGCGATCAGGTGGTTTACGGCGTAAGAAGTGCAAGAGATACGGACACATTTTTCAAGCGCTTTACCGCTGAGAGCTTTTACCGTTTCATGAAGCATATGGGAGCAGATGTGGTATACAATCACGCTGATTTTCGTCTGATGAGCAGCCGTGTGCTGAAAGAACTTGCTGGTTTCCGTGAAGTCAATCTCTTTCTCCGTGGACTTGTACCGCTTATAGGCTTTCAGAGCAGCAGCGTGTACTATGAGCGACATGAGCGTTTTGCCGGCAAAAGCAAGTATCCTCTCGGAAAGATGCTGTCATTTGCAGTAAACGGCATAACCTCGTTCAGCACAAAACCGCTGAAAATTATAACAGGTATCGGATTCCTTATGTCGCTGATAAGCGCCGGAGCTATAGTATGGGCGTTTGTGGTGAAATTACTGGGACATTCCGAGCTTGGCTGGTCAAGTACGATGTGTTCGATATGGTTCATCGGAGGTATGCAGATACTTTCACTGGGAATAATAGGCGAGTACATCGGAAAGATATATGCCGAGGTTAAGCAGCGTCCGAGGTATATAGTGGCTGATTTTATAAATATGTCAGCTGAAAATGAAAAATGCACAAAAGAGGAGACAAAATAATGTTAAAAAATATACTTTCAAAGGAGAGCTGTGCTTCATGCAGACTTTGCTGTGTTTTTGACCGCTATGATGTATGGGAAACTCCTGTTTTTACTGAATATATCTGCGAGCGTATCCGCTATGCTAAACCCGATGCTGAATTTGTTGCAAAGGATGACGGATTTATCTTCAAAGTAAAGGAACTTGATGAAAACGAGCTTTTTTCATGTCCGGCACTGACAGAAAACGGCTGTATGCTTGGCGACGATAAGCCTTTTGACTGCCGTATATGGCCTTACCGCATAATGTATGTAGGCGGAAGGAGAGCTATAACCATTGCGTCGATATGCGAGGAGATGTACAATCGTCCGCTTTCACAGCTCACGAATTTTCTGAAAGACGGTCTTGCTGACAAGATATTTGAATATGCTCGCCGTCATCCGGAGATAGTAAAGCCCTATTATGAGGGCTATCCCGTGCTTATGTTCGAGAAGATTCCGGAGAGATGAGGTATTTGTGATTTTGACACGTTGATTTGCTTGCAAATCAATCAGTTTGCCGAAAAAGTATGATTTACTCAAAATTGCAGCACGGACGGCGAATCGCCGTCCCTACAATTGGAAATTTACCGTAGTTTTTGTAGGGACGACCATTGGTCGTCCGCTAATTTTACTGCAAATAATAAATGCTGTTGCCGTGGCAAAATTTTCTCCGGCTATTGATTTATAAATATGATTATGATATAATATATTTATAACTTTTAGGAAAGAAGGTAATCCGCAATGGATATCAAGGCAAAAATCGAAGAAATAGTCAATAAGGTCAAGAACGATAAGGATTTTGCAGCAAAGTTCACTAAAGATCCTGTTAAAGCTGTAGAAGGCGTTATCGGCGTTGATCTCCCTGACGACCAGATAAATAAGATAATCGAAGGCGTTAAGGCTAAGATAAGTGTTGACGATATCAGCAGTAAGATCGGCGGTATCCTTAACAAGATAAAGAAGTAAAAATTATTAATCTGCCGGAGAAATTCTCCGGCAGATTTTTTATGCTGCTCTGACTGCAATGTTAACAAAAAGTTATAGATTGTCTATCAAAAATATGTTATAATTACAGTAATCGACGATGCCACAGCAGCGAGGTGACATATGTATGGTGAAAATAAAAAAGATATCAGGAAATAATAAGACGCAGTTCCGTCATGTAATGGCGATACTTATTTTTACGCTTGTGACGTTTTCAGTGTTTCTTTTTGTTATATTCAACCAGCTTTACAGCAGTTCAAAAGAAAGTATAGTGCAGATACATACCAATGAAGTCAGAAATACTGCATCTGAATTTGATTTTTACTTCAATGCTGCCATAAATGCCATTACTTTCTGCGGAAATAATATGGAAGTCCAGCATGGAAACAACGCCACAAAAGCTGACCTTGAAAGGTCTATGACCATAATGTCTGATACGTTCATGTCGTACATTCAGGACAATATCGCAGGAGTTTACGGCTATGTCTACGGAGACTACATCGACGGACACGGCTGGATACCTGATGCTTCTTATGATCCTAAAAGTCGTTCATGGTATACTGAAGCCCGCAAAAGACCTGGAGAGCTTGTGTGTGTACCGCCTTATATCGACGCTGAAAGCGGACAGATATGCCTTACGCTCTCGCAGACACTTTCTGATGATCCGGAAAGTGTTGTGGCGTTTGATATAGCTCTGAACAGCCTTCAGACAAGCATAATCAAAACTATGGATGACGAGAACGTAGTCTCAGCCAAGATAATAGACCGCAGTCAGAAAGTTATAGTAGTATCAGACAAAATGGATGAGGAACTTAAAGGCTATCAGAAAAACAATATCCTTACAGACGTTGACAAGTACGATTACGGCAATCATATTGTAAGATATAAGGGAAAGACATACATGATATTCATAGAACCGCTGTCTATCGGCTGGGATTATGTGTGTATATATGATTCTTCCGGACTTTTCAACTCCATGAGGTATATTTATTTAGCTTCCGGAGCAGCTATAGTTATATTTATCGCTATGGTATTGTTCATGTTCTATCATTTCCTTAAAGGGCAGAAGAGTATAAATAATCTCCTTACCCGTTCTGAGACAGATGCTCTTACGGGTATACGCAACCGTGGAAGCGGTCAGGGACTTATAAGCGAGTACCTCAGCGATAATATCACCGGAGCTTTGCTGATGTTCGATGTAGACAAGTTCAAGTCGATAAATGATACCTACGGTCATGATATCGGAGATAAAGTAATAATAGCTGTTGCAAAGATGCTTTCGGGTGCTGCGAGAAAAAATGACGTTGTTATGCGTCTTGGCGGAGATGAGTTTGTATGCTTCCTGTATGGAGTGAGCCGTGAATGCGATGTTCTTGCGTTCTCGAACAGACTTTTCAGCATGATAGAAAATATCAGCGTTGAAGAAGTGCCGGAACTGAAAGTTTCGGTAAGCGTCGGCGTTGCAATATATGACGGCAAGGAGAAAATAGACTTCTCAGAGCTTTACCGCAGAGCTGACGAGAAAATATATATCAGCAAAAAATCAGTCGGGAATCATATTTCCTTCTGATATGGATATTTTTGCAGGACGGAGCTTTCCGTCCTTTTTTGTTTTCAGGTGAAATATTCCGTTCTGTTTTTCGACTTGTACTGTGGAAAGTGCTTTTTTAACGTAAATCAGCGTTTTTGTCTCGCAAAATACTTGACAATACATATCTATGGTGGTAAAATAAAAAATGTATTGTTTTGGGACAATAATATCTAATTTTTTATAGAAATGGAGTAATAAAAATGGGAATCAGCGTAGTTTTGCTGGCGTATAAAGAAGCAGAGAACCTTGAATTTCTCCTGCCAAAAATAAAGGAGAATATGGACAGCCTGCCCGAACCATACGAAATACTTATCATTGATACTGAAAAAACTCTTGATAATACCCCTGAGGTATGCAAGAAACACGGAGCAAGATACATCAATCAGGAATATCCAGGCTTTGGCGGTGCTTTCAAGACCGGCATAAAATATGCTGAAATGGATAAGTTCCTTATCCTCGACAGTGACGGCTCCCATGATCCGAAATACATCCCGTCAATGTATAAGAAGTTCATTGATGACAACTGCGACCTCGTTATCGGTTCAAGATATACCGAGGGCGGTGAGACTAACGATGCTAAAAGCTCTATCATCATGTCTCATATCCTCAATACTTTCTTCCGTGTATGCCTCGGAATAAAGGCAAAGGATATCTCTACAGACTACCGTCTGTACCATACCGACCAGCTCAAAAGAGTTGTTGACCAGCTCGAAAACGTAAACTACGATATCTTACAGGAAGTTCTCCTCCGCATGAAGCAGAACAAGCCTGAGCTTAAAATAGGCGAAGTTCCGATATCTTTCCAGAAGCGTATCTACGGCGAGTCAAAGCGCCGTCTCATACCGTTCATTATCGGCTATATGAAGTCTCTCATACGCTTCACATTCATAAGATATCCGCTGTTCAGAAATATCCTGCTCTACGGCGTATTCGGCGGACTTGCCTTCGTTATCGACTACATTGTTTCTCTCGGTCTTACAAAGACTATCATGAAGGGAATACCGGAAGTTGCCAGCATCATAGGCAATATCATCGGCTTTATATTCACTTTCTTCACAAATACTTTCTGGAACTTCAAGGCAAAGGGAAAATTTGCTCAGAGAGCAGCATCATACGGCGGTATTACCCTTATCGGAATGGGAATATCCACCATATGCATCCATACCTTTAAAAAGTCCATGAATTTCAGTGTTCTCAAACTTATAGTGCTTATATTCGTTTCAGCTATCCAATTCGTGCTTAATAAGCTTATCACATACAATGAAAAAGTGATAAAGAGCGAAGCTAAATAAGGAGGAGTAGATATTATGTCAAATACTCCTAAAGCTGCAAAAACAGCTCTTTCAGTAAAACAGAAGGAACGGTTAGGTTTTATACTCCGTTGCCTTATCGTTTTTCTCGTTCCGCTGATAACAGGTATAGTCATATTCAAAAAGAAGGGCATATCTCCGTTTGGCGAGCAGGACCTTCTTTCTATCGACCTCTGGGGACAGTACTTCCCGATGTACCGCAAATTCGGTCTTGACCACGGCTACGCTGAAGCCATGTACAACTGGAGCGGTGCTCTCGGATTCAACAACTGGGTGCAGAATGCTTTCTATACCCGAAGCATATTCCTCATACCTTTCGGACTTGTTCCCTTTGAACATTCCATAACCTACATCGACATAGTTTGTCTCCTGAGATTTGGTCTTGGCGCACTTGCCTGCCAGCTCTTTTTCGAGTACAAGTTCAAGAGCAAGAACCCTCTGCTTATGGCAATATCAATAGGCTACGGTTTATGTGCTTACTCTACGGCATTTATCATGCAGTTCATGTGGACTGACGGACTTTTCCTTGCTCCGCTCGTACTTATCGGACTTGAAAAGCTCATCAACGGAAAGTCTCCGCTGATGTACGTCCTCATGCTTGCTTTCACTATCTATACGAACTTCTATACCGGTTTCGGCGTTTGCCTGTTTACCGGATTCTATTTCGCTTCACAGTGGTTCAGCAGAGATTACTTCGGCAATGACGGCAAAGTTCTGCGTGGACTTCCTGATTTAAAGGCAAGAGGAAAGCTCCTCGGAAGATTCTTCCTCTATTCCGGACTTGGCGGTATATCCACAGCATTTGTTCTCCTCCCGACAGTAAAGGGACTCGGACTTGCTGAATCCGCAAACGAAGGAAAGCTTGATTTTACTCAGTGGTATCATACAATGGCTGAAAATGCCGCATCAATGCTCCCTGAGACAAAGGCTTCTCTTGAGTTCGGCGTGGCTAATATAGCTCTCGGACTTTTTGCATTCGTACTTCTTCCGCTTTATTTCATGAACTCTGAGATAAAGTTCAAGGAGAAGGTGTTCACAGGCATATTCCTTGGCATACTCTACGCCGGTCTTAACTACAACCCTATGGACTGGGTATTCAACGGTTTCCACTTCCCGAACCAGCTTCCGGGACGCTGGAGTTTCCTGTTCTCATTTGCAATAGCTATAGTTGCTGCAAACGGTATCGCAAGAAGCAAGACCATCCAGCCGGGAAATATAATATCCTCGCTCGTTATGGGTATGTTCTTCATAGGTTACGCCAAGTACGGCAATCTTGAACCTTCAAGAACCGAAAAGCTCAGCCACTGGACTGCTCTAATATCTATATTTGCAGCAGCAATGGTCGTATGGCAGACATTTGTTTTCCTCGCTGAAAAGAACAAGAAAAAGGCAGTTAAAGCTGCTGAGGAAACTGATGCTGAGAATAAGGAAAAAACTTCTTCTGCTGTACCAAAGCTTGAAAGAAAAGCTCTTGTATACAGAGTATGCGCTTTCACTGCAAGTATCCTCATTGCTGCTATGGCAGCAGGCGAAGTATGCAGCAATGCTGTAAAGGTCGCAGGTGCTGAAGACGGCGGTATACCTACATCAGAAATGGAATCATATATCAAGGTATCTGATGTTTTATACGAAGCAGGTCAGAAATTCACCAACGGCAATGACGATTTCTACCGTATGGAAGCCAACGACGGCTGGACTTTCAATACCAGCATGATAGGCGACTTCAACGGTATCGGCTATTACGGCTCTACTCTTAACTATGGCGTTTACCAGCTCATGAGAGATATGGGCAACAGAGTATATGCAAACAATGTAAGTACAATTTACAATACTACTTCACTTTTCCAGAACAGCCTTTTCGGTGTAAGGTATATCATCGACAGAGGCAAGTATTTCGGCGGAAAAACAGGCAAGGGATATAACCTTGTTGAAGATGCTGAAAAGTACTATGTATGGGAAAATCCTACTGCTCTCCCGATAGCTTTCGGAGCTTCTGACAAGATACTCGGCTTCAAGGTTGATCCGGAGGAGATAAGACCGGTCTCAACTCAGAATGAGATGCTCAACAGCATCTGGGGACAGGATATCAACGTATTTGAACACATTGATCCTGCAAACTTTACCTATGAGAACTCTGAGTTCGGTATCAGCAACAACTGGAACGACAATTATTTCTACAGATCAGATGATACTATGCCTGTAAGATTCGTATGGACTTACAAAGTTCCAAGCGAAGATCCTGTATATATCGAGCAGAATTTCCGTGCCGGCTCACTTGTGATAAACGGCACTGATTCCGTTGATGTGGGCGCAGAGAGATTCAGATGTCTCGGCTCATATCCGGCAGGCACAGAGCTCCAGATAGAGTATACAGCCAGTGATGTTAATATCGGCTGTTTTGGTCTTGACTTCTACAGCTTCAATATGTCAAAGTGGAATGAGGTATACAATACTCTGTCAGCAAGCAGTCTTGATGTTACTTCATTTAAGAATACCAAGATAACAGGTACTCTCAATGCGGCAAAGTCTCAGATGATATTCACCACTATCCCTCAGGACGGCGGCTGGAATGTTTATGTAGACGGCAGCAAGGTCGAGAATTTCAAGGCGCTCGGTACTCTTATGGCATTCACTGTTGATGCAGGCGAGCATGAGATAGTGTTCAAGTATCATTGTCCGGCACTCGCAGCAGGCATAATGATAACTCTTGCAGCTCTTGCAATTACGGCACTTTGCTGGATGATATGGCGCAGAGGCGGTATCAAGGTCAAAAAGGCTGAAACTCCTGGAAAGTCAGACGCTGAAGAAAAGACCGAGGACGAAAAGTCTGAGGAAAAGTCAGAAGATGAATCTGAGGAGCAGACAGGCGAAGAAAAGTCTGAACCTGAGAAAACAGAAGAAACCCAGCCTGAGAAAAAGAGCAAAAACAAAAAATAAGCTAAAAAGAGCGGACAATATGCCCGCTCTTTTTTATGGTATGTGTCTGTGATCGGAAATAGCTTATTTAGCAAAGTCGAGGTACTTGTGCTCTTCATCCCACTGATAGATGCCTGTATCAGCGAGGTACTGTAAATTATCCTTTGTGATAACTGTAGGAACGAGGAGATAAGACATGATGTACTTCTTGCCGTTGTTGTAAGAACCGGAGTCGTAGTTTACCTCTACCGGCATATCTCCAAGGAGGCTTGCTGCCGGAGTATTGCCTGCGAGGATAGACTTACATACAACGAATGCAACAGAAGCTTCATCGTTTACGTTCTTGTATACAGTCATTTCCTGCTTGCCATCAACGATATTCTTGAGGTTTTCGATATCGCCGTCCTGACCTATGATGAGAGGCTGATTTCCCTGTGTATATGTGGATTCAAGTGCCTGTGTAACGCCGAGAGCTGTTGAATCGTTTGCGCAGAGAGCAATTTCGAGAGGCTGGTCTATATAATATGTGCTGAGGGTAGCTTCCATATTAGCCTTAGCGTTTTCGGTTGTCCAGCCAGTTGTAACAACGTCCTCAAAAGCTGTCTTGCCTGATCTTACAGTGAGAACGCCTTTGTCGATGTAAGGCTTGAGGGTATTGTAAGCGCCGTTGAAGACGTAGAGGGCGTTGTTGTCGCCGGCATCGCCTGCAACGAACTCGATATTATACTTGTTCTCAGGGTTGTTGAGGTTGAGTGTCTTGATTACGTATTCGCCCTGTAATTTACCTACAGCGTAGTTATCGAATGAAATGTAGTATGTAAGGGCATCTGTGTCCATGATAAGTCTGTCGTAAGCAACGACAGGAATGTCTTTTTCCTTAGCCTGTTCGAGAGGCTCAACGAGGGTATTTCCTTTAACGGCAGCGATAAGGAGAAGGTCAACATCCTTGTCGATGAGCGCCTGAACGTCCTCTTTCTGCTGGTCAGGATCATTGTTTGAGTAAACGAGCTCAACGCTGTAGCCGACTGTCTCGAAGCGGTTTTTGAGGTACTCGCCGTCCTTGTTCCAGCGTTCAAGTTCCTGAGCAGGCATAGCGATACCGATAGTCTTGTCAGTATCTTCGATATGCTCGGTCATTTTTTCCTCAGCGGTTGCCTTGGTGTCATCGTTTATAACACCGTTAGTTTCGCTCTGTGCGGAGCCGGAGCTGCTTTCTGAGCTGCTCTCAGAGCCGCAGGCTGTAAATGAGCCTAACACTGCAATGGCAAGCATTGATGAAATGAGTTTTTTCATAGAATATTCCTCCTTGATAAAATGATGTATGCAATTTTTTTCAGTATAGTGCAGTATTTTGTGCTTATCATCGATGCTGCATTATTGTATAGAACCCAAAACTCATAATAGTAAAAATGGTGTTTATACTACACACACTGATTATCCCACCTTCATATTACTACAATCGGGCGTAAAAGTCAAATAGATTTTGGTAATTATCGGTTAAATATGGTAAAAAAACTATCACAAAAGGCGGGTGTTTTATATTGATTGCGAATAAAGTGATATAAAATAGATATAAAGTTGTAACAAAAGTATTGATTATACAAGCAGGAAAAATAGCGAAACCTACAAATCACTATACTATTATAATAGTGGAACTATCATTATATTGACATCTTCTTAATAAGCATGAAAATATTACTAAAAATCAGCGGCGTATCAGATACATATTTAACAGAAAATTCTGGGTGGCAAACTATATAAAATAGTATAATATATGTTGATGGGATGTTAACATATGTGACAAAAAATGTCAACCTGATATGGCAGAGACGTATGCTATTGGTGATAGATTATCTATCACTGATAAAAATACCCGTTTCGGGAGGACTGCTGTTCCTGCAAAAATACATTCACAAACTCAGAGCCGAACAGGAGCATTCTTTCCGAAATAAGCTTGTTTGACAAGGGCTAATTATGACGTATTTGTTACGGGAAATTCCATATTCAAAAATAATAACACTATAAATTCTTCATAATGCACAACCGAAAAAGGTATATACTGTATTATATCACCAAATTTTGGAAAACGTCTTGACAAAATCATCCTTCTGTGGTAAACTAAAGTCGTACTCAAAAGTACGAGGACAAAATATCGTGAATAATTCCTCATAAAGTCAGCCTGTTGTCTTTTCTTAAATGGAGAGTAACCCTCAATGGGACGGGGGCTAAAAATAGGCTCAGACATATGAAATAAATATATCACGGTGTGTCCGCAAACTTTCTATAATTCACTTAAAGGGTGATAAATTTTTTCAAGGAGGAAACGAGAATGAAAACGAAAAACAACACTTTCAAGAGAATCGCCGCTGGCGCTCTCGCAGCAATCTCTGTAGCCAGCTATACAATGCCGGCAAACGTAGGAGGCGTTTTAGTAAATAGTCTTAATGCTTCACTCGTGGCTCAGGCTGCTGAAAAGCAGACGGTTAATCTTGGCGATGTTAGTAAGTATATTACATCGTTCAGCGACGGCACATCAACATTTGATAATGCTGCTCTGAGTGGTATGACTGACTATGCTGTTGCAGAAGGCAAAACCGTAACAATCAAGTCTTCTATTCCGCTTACTTTCAAAAAGTATATATCAAAGGAAACAGCATTCGGCATAGTAGATAATAACAAGAACAAAGTAATAGCTGACGATAACAGGGTTTATGAAAAGACAACCGGTACCGTAAAACAGACATTTGTTCAGAAAGATACAAACGATAACTTCCAGTTGGCTAAGGCTGGAGATAACAATGTACCTAAGCTGGAAGGTTGGGAAAATGCGGAGTCAGCTAATGTGTTTAACGGCTATAGCGTTTATCCTGCTGGTAAAACTCTGGAGATAATGAGCCAGTTTGGTGATTCAGCTGTTGAAAAAGTTATCGCATATGAAGATAGTAAGGGCGAACTTGTAGCTGAGGACAGACTTCTTGACCTTGGCGCTGAGGCTCAAGCAGCTTTAAAGGATGGCGATCAGGCATTCAAGACAGTTGAATCTGTAAACATTGCTGATGCTTTCACTAAGGCTAATGTTTTAAAGGAAGGCGTTGACGGCTATACTGCTTATTCTGTAAAAAAAGAAGAAGTAGAAGGTGGAGGAGCAGATACATATAAGAAAGAGGAAGCAACGGAAATCCCTGACGAATTAAAAACAGGTGAATCATTCTACATTTTCAAAAATGATGCTCGCTTCACGGATACCAGCACGGAGCCAATTCAAACTAAGGTAGACGTAAATTGTTTTGCTGCTTACGCTCCGGATCTTAGTAATTGGATACAACCGAACGATGGTTATTGTGATATTTATAACTTGGAAGTAGATAAGTCTACTCAGTCTGCATTTAATAACGTTAATTCTAACATGATCAATGCTTATTATCCGATTGAGTTTACAAGTAAATTCGTAGATACAATAAATGGCACTGATGTGGTTAACTTCACCTGGGATGAGATCTGTAATAATTTATATGTAGTTAACAATGTAACTAAAAAATTTGAAAAAGCTAGTGGCAATTTTAGCCAGAATGCAAGATACTTCCTGAAGGCTAAGGACGTATATGGTGCATATACATCTGCATCCGAGATATATGATAATCTTGGAGATAACGAAAAGAGCGACCCGGATAATCCGGATGTTCAAGCATATAACAATGCTAAAAAACTGTACGAAGCTTCATATACCACTAAATTCAAGGCAACAGGCGATTATACTTTACTCGATGCAGAAGGCGCTCTTGCTGTATTGAAAGATGGTAGCGAACCTGTAAGTCAGATTTCTTTGAAGAAAGACACGGTAGTAGATGAGGAGAACCTTCTTAAATTTGCTGCTCAGTATGGCATAAAAACAAAGACCGAAGACAGTGTCGTAAAGTTTGATTATGATGGTGAAGGTAATTTACAGGCTGATACTGCTGAGGGTGCTACTACAAATAAGCTCTATCCAGAAGGCACAGTAGGTATGAAGAAGGCTGCTGATAATACGTTAGTATTTGTAACTCCGTTCGAGATTGAAGTAACGGAAGGCTCAGACAACAAAAATGAGGCAGAGTTTGAGGCAACAAAGCTCCTCGTTACAGCTCCTGAAACTGGCACATCTGTAATCACAAGTGAAATCACAAGTGAACCAAAGGTAACGAAGTACTCAACTAAGAAGTTTGTGAAAAACGGTAATGAGTGCGAAATCGCTGATGTTATTCAGGCTGAATATACACTTGACGACAACACAAAGACTTTGATTGAGTTCGACGAAGAGGGTAATGCTAAATTCGTTGAGAAAATCAATACAGCTTATGATGCTGATGCAAAGTCTGTTATTGAGGTGGATAATATCTACAAAGTTATGTTAGCTCCTGTTGACGGTCACAAGGCTGACGATATGTTTGTTCGTGGCAAGGAATTCTACTATGACGAACTCAGTCAGGAGGGCAACACACCTGATGTTACATTAAAGATGAGTGGCAACACTTATGTTTATACATATAAGGTTGCTGGCGATGGACTTGTTAAGCTCAGCGGTAAAGCATCTAATGTTACTATTACTAACGGCCTTAGTGGTAACACTGGTAACAATAGATGGGGTTCTGATAGCGAAAATGCTACAGTAACAGATAAACTCTTAGCAGTTGATGATTTAACATTTATATCTGATTTAACTGGAATAACTGGTAAGGCAGCAGTTAAATATGATGATACACTTGTTGAAGCATATCAGAGCGAAAATGTTGTTCTTGCATCAAGTCATTTCTTCAAGATCCGTGTTTGGGACGGCCAGCTTAAAACTGCTTACAAGGAGTATGCTACTAAGTACAACGCTGAAAATGGACGTTGGGAGGCTACATTCCCTGTATTTAATGAGACTGACAAGATTACTGGAACACAGGTTCTCGTTGAAAAGGCTGACCCTGTATATAACTACACAACCGAGGGTTCTGTACTCAAGGTAACAGGCAGCGGTATTGATCAGGAAGCTGCTTATATCAGAGCTTATGGTGTTCCTGCAGCAGATACTGCTACACAGAAAGTAAAGCCTGAGACAGATGATGAAAAGAAGAAGTATGAAATGACTTCCGGTACATCTCTTGCTTTTGGTTCAAAGGTTTATGTTGATATCGGCAGAGTTGAAGAATTTGCTAACGGCACAAATGCTGCTGATGCTCATGCAACATTAAAGATAACAAGAAACGGCAAGGAAATCAAGGCATTTGGTGAAGATAATGTTCCTTATGAAGAGGGAACTACAGCTTATAATGACGAAAATACTGTATTTGAATTCGATGCTGATAAGACCGGTGAGTATGAGATAACATACACTGTATTCATTAACTCTAATAAGAATACTTCTGTTGCTAAGGAACTTAAATATAAGTTCACTATAGATGCTCCTGCTAAGCTTACAGCTAAGGATGTTAGAGTTAAATTCTCTACATTTGAACCAACCTTAATTACTGGTGCTGTCTTTAACGAAGACACCGGAAAATGGGAAAAAGTTATCACTGGTGCTGACAACATTAAGCTTTATGTTGATGTTGATGACCTCAAGAACAAGTCTATTGATGTTAGTGCTCAGCTTATAAACCCAAAACCAGAAGATGAAGATGAAGATGATGCTATCATTGCTGCTACTGTATCTGGTGCTACAACAGTTAACGAGCTTAACCTTTCACAGCCTATTTACGTAACATATAATGATGAACGTTTCAGCACAGGTCCTGAGACTATCGTTATAAACTGGATCGCTCTTTCTAAGTCTAAGGAATTCAAACTTTGTGAGGTTGACGGTGAAACACCTCTCTATAATGAGAGCGCACCTAACAACTTCTCACTCGATGTTTCCGTTGATGAAATAGAGGATATCCAGAATATAGTTGAGGGTAACTATGTACTTAAGAATGGTGACCACAAGAAGATCTCTTACGAGTACTCAGTAGGTAAGGGCGATAAGCTCGAATCTCATGAACTTGACTGGCATGAAGCTGGATTCCCGAAGGAAATTGGCGACTACTCACTCTACATTCTTTATGATAACGAGCCACTCGCTATTATTGACCTTAATGTAATTGAGCACGGTCTCCACGCAGCTCCTACAGAAGATCAGCTTAGCATCACTTACGGTGACAAGGTATTCTCAGCTGAGGATCTCGCTTATGCTGATGCTGACGGTAAGGCTGTTGCTGATGCAAAAGTTAATAATCCTACTGTAAAAATTTATAAGGCAATACAGCTATCAGATGCTCAGGCAAAGCAGATCACAGATGGTAAATATGGGGATAAACCTGTATATGAGAAGGACGGTAAGTTCTATATTATAGATAAGAATGATACAATATTTGATGAAGATAAGGAAATGTATGTTCAGAAGACCTATTCTACTGCTGATCTTCTCAGTGCTGGTGCATATATCGTTGAAGTATCTTCAAACGCAGGTACTACAGTTGGTAAGGAAGGCTATACACTCCTTAATGACAAGTTCGTACTTAACGTTGCTAAGAAGAAGATTACTGCTGACATGATTACTATTGCTCCTCAGAAGTATAAGAATGGTGCAGAAATTAAGATTGAGCAAGGTAAGATCACTGGTACAGATGCTGCTGTAGCAAAGAACTTTACTGGAGCTAATCCACGTGTTCTGCTCAAGGTTGCAAGCGGTCAGCAGACTGGTAAGGAAATTGGCGCATATACTGTAAACGTTACAGTTGATGATAATGAACAGAACTATGAAGGTACTGTTAAGAACTTCAAGTGGTACATCATCAAGGCTGCTGAAGACGACGGTGAGAACTTCTCTGGTATCTTCTGGAATGATGCAGAAACAACTATCGTTGACAACGGTAATATCAACGTTGAATTCGGTAAGGATGCTAACCTCAAGGGCGATGTAGTTGAGTTCGGCTTCATCGGTGATAAGTCCGGTAAGATAGGCGCTCCTGCTGGAATTTACAAGGATAATAAGACAAACGGTACATTTAATTATAGCTCAAACTTCGATAATGCTGGTAAACCTAAAGATGGTGCTGATGCAAATGTTCAGGCTGCATACTCAGAACTCGTTTACGGTGCTGGTATAACACCTGCTAAGCAGAATGCTGCAATGATCGCTAAGAAGGGCAAGGACACATTCGGTGTATCTGTAAGAATCGAAGACGCAAATACAGGCGTTTGGGTAAGACCATACCTCATTCTTAAGATCGACGGTGTTGAAAAGCTTTACTATGGTGAAGTTAGATACCTCAATCTCGTTGAAGAAGCTACTGATATGCTTAACCTCAGAGCTTCTGAAATAGGTGATTCGGGTGCAATTGGTGAAGCTGCACAGAAGGCTATTACCAAGGACGAGGCTAAGGCTGGTCATAAGGACAATACTGATCTCGCATACATGGATGAAGCAAGATCCGGTTACAGAGCAGATAAGAATCAGTTCTATGCATATGCTCACTACAACTTTGATAAGAATTCAAAGGTTAGAGATAGTGCTATCCAGGGCTTCGGCGTAGTTCTTGACAAGAATGGATATATTCCTGCTGCTGAATATAATGTTGATGGCGAGATTAACACAGAGTCAGAGGCTTACAAGAAGGCTAAGGAAGTTCTTATCCCTGCAAACAAGGGCAAGAATGGCATACTCTCCGGTCTTTCTAAGGATAACCCGAAGATGCTCAAGAACGAAATGGGTGTTGCTGTAAATCCTAAGGACGCTGTAACAGGTGTATGGCTCAGATCATTCGTTGACTTCGGTAACGGACTCATCGTTTACACAGATCCTGTTTACATCAAGAGCGTTTCTGAACAGTATGCTGCTTGCAAGCCAACTGTAGAGTGTGTAAAGAATCCGAATGCTGCTAAGATAGACTATACAGTAAAGGCTACTGGCGTCGTTCCAACATTCAACAATAAGGCTGCTACAATTAAGGAAGCTGGTCTCGTAGTTGACAAGAATGGTACACTCTTCAAGCTTAACTCGGAGGGAGTATCTGAAGGATTTGTTGACGATGCAACAACTAAGCTTATAGCTGAGAATGCTAAGACATATGGTTACAACAAGGGTAAATCTACTATAGATGCTATTCCTTCTGATAATGTTATCTTTAAGGGTCATGCTTTACAGGTAACAGATAAGAGCGGCAATTACTACAAAACAGTTGCAAGACCATTCGTAGTTTATACTATTAATGGCATAGACGTTACTATCTATGGTAAGCTTACTTCTGACGTGGCTGGTACCGTTCCAACTGCGGCACAAAATTAACCTCAAACTGATGATACCCGCACTCGGTGCTGGATCATATAAATTAAGTTAAACGCAAAGGAGGCGTAAAACCAATGGCAAGAGAGATGTACACAGAGGCTGAGCTCGACGTTATCGCATTCGCTGCTGAGGATGTTATCACAGCAAGTGAACCTGAAGTTGACGATGAGGGTAACCTCGTTTGGTAATCGGTTATCCGGTTTCTAAACATAACTCAAACAATAAGCGCTATACCGCAAGGTATAGCGCTTTTGTTTGTTTCGTGCGTGATACTGCAGGAACAAAAAACCTATCAGCTCCCATTTTCGGGAGCTGATAGGTTTTATTTTATACGTTTAACTTTCTTTTGCTTTTTATCTTTTTATTAAAGGCTTATATCTCAACTTGGGTTATCTTCCATACGCCGTTGACTGCGAATTTAACATGGAGCTTGTAGCTTCCGCCGTTGTTGTTAGTGGCGTTGATAACGAATGAATTATCAGCTGCATCAGTTACGCTGAATGTAGGGAATGTCATGCGGTAATACTGACCTTTATGTGCCATATAGAGCTTGCCGTCATTGTCTGTGAATCTTGGGATACCGTTCATGTACATTGATTCCTTGCAGGTGCTGAGGTAATCATCACTTGCGATAGCCTCCATGAAGTCTGTTATATCCTGTACGCTGTGGTATTCGTCAGAAACAACTCTGTAATATGGTACGTAGCTGTCGTTTACAGTTTTTGTAAAGGTGTCGTTTTCATCTATATTGAAACCGGCATTGTAGAGGATATCTTCAAGCTCTCCGAAGTTTGAGAGGATGCTTTCAGCAATTGAATCATAGTGTGAAGAATGGTCGTAATTCTCCCGTTCAGTCTGTACTTCATAGCCGGAGTATGTGCAGTTGTTTATCTTCCACTTGCCGTTGTCCTTTACGCATACAACATCAATTGTTTCAGTTTCGCCGCCAGGTATCTCATTTTCTACAGTGAATTCAAAGTTGTTGTCGGACTGGCTGACAATGGCAGGAGCGTTGATAAAGTGGAAACGTCCGCCCTTTGCGCCGTTGAGGTAGTAAAGCTTTCCGCCGATCTCCTTGAACATAGGTAATTCAGCATTGTTTCCGCCCCATATATATGCTTCGTTCTGGAGGTATGAATCTGTAAATGAAGCTCTCAAATAGTTTTCAACGTCTGAGCAGCTATTGAATTTTGAATCTGTAACAAGGAAGTATTCAGCGATATACTGTCCCATGTCTATGGATTCTTTGATGTTTGCGTTGTACTCAACGCCGCTTCCGCTTATTATAGCGTCAATTTCCTGTAATTTTGACATTGCTGCATAAGCTGTATTTACATCAGCATCGCCTGCATTTGCTGTTTCAGAAGAAGTATTTGCATCTGTGGTATTGCCTTTATCTGTCTCAACGGAGTAGTCTGCGAGCTTCCAGGTGCCGTTATCGAGCTTGAACTGAGCTGTAACAGTTGAAGGTACTATGATAGTTGCCTTGAATGTTGCTTCAAATGAAGTATCATCAGACCTTGTTATAACGGGAGTGCTTGCGATAGTCGGGATAGCATCGAGATTGTTTTTCTCGCCCGGACTTAAATAGTAAAGCTTGCCGTCGATATCCTTGAATGAAGCAGGAGAGAAGTTATCACCGAAATAGGAGTAGTACTTCCTTGAGAAGAAGTCATCTGTAACCGTTTTCTTGAAGAAGTTCTTTACGTCATCAACGCTGCTGAAGCGGCTGTCTGTTACTGCGAGGTAGGTATAAGGAGCACCGTCGAAATTTACAGCTATTGAATCAGCGCTGTCAACCTCGATATTTGTGCCAGCGATGCACATACAGTCCATTCTGCTCATCTGTAAGAATATCTCATATGCTGTATTTGAAAGGTCTGTATTTGCGGCTGTAACGGAAGTATCAGCTTTCTTTGCGCCTGATGCTGTAGTTGCTGTGCCTACTGTTACTGTAGTAGATGTTGAAGTTCCGCTTGAAGTATTTGACATAGGATCAATATCAGGAGTTTTTCCGCTCTTTCCGAGGGCTAATGCTGTACCTGCAACTCCTCCTACGAGGACTACACAGGCGGCGATAGCGGCGAAAGAGTGCCACTTTGGTCTGTTGTACTGTTCAACGCCGATAACCTGTTCTTCAATATTGTTTTCTCTGTTCATTTTGTTAAGCTTATCCTTACTCATAGCTAAAATCCTCTCTTTTTCTTTTCTCGTCAGCACCGGAACTTCTGAAAGGAGTTCTACGGTCTTGTCGTCTGCATTTTCAAGCATATTCAGTTCACGATCCTTTTTCATATTCCGCATCTCCTTATAATGTGATTCCGGCAGCAGCCAGTGACTTTTTCAGTTTTTCAAGTGCTCTTGCAGCTCGCATACGCACGGCTGAAGCTTTCATGGAAAGAAGCTGTGCTATCTCACCTGAGGAGCGATCGTAATAGTATTTCTGGAGGATGATAGTCGAATCCGGTTCGCCAAGCTCGTTTATCTTGCTTATCAGTATATTTCTTGTTTCTTCCATATCTGAATCTGCTTCGATATCGGAATCAGAACTGATAAGTGAAAGATCATCATCAGTCTCATCTGAGAAGTGTTTAGCTCTTGCGGTAAGACTGTGAAAAGCATTTATGGCTTTCCGTTTAGCAACAGTTCCGATGTAGCCTTTCATATCGCCGGAAAATTCGCTGTTTTCATTGTAACCGAAGAATACGTCTGCAAAGATATCGCTCACACACTCCTCAATATCCTCTCTTGAAGCAACGCTTCTGAGTTTATTATAGGCGATAGCGTAAACGTAATCGCAGTAGCTTTCAAAAAGTGCGTCATAAGCCTTATCCGGAGACTTTTTGAGAAGCTTTATGTATTCAGTACCGGTCATAACGATTCCTCCCTGCTGTATTTGAAAGTGTTCCATGGAATTTGTGCTTTCATAAATAACATTCAAGTGTCAGGAACAAAGTGTCACACAAAAAACGGAAAAATTTCAGAAATTTTTTGAAAAGAGCAAAAAAATAGCTGTTTTTAGACAAAAAGTCATGGGCGCACATTGTGCGCCCGTGCAGTTATGAGATCATTCTTCTGATTTTATTGTTACATCGCCGGAGGCTGTATCAACAGACATATTGTTAGTGCCGTTTCCGAATATATATTTTCCTTTTTCCTTTGTGAAGGATATGTCTGAATTGAGGTCGCCGGAAGCAGTGTCGATATTCAGTGTGAAGTCTGACTTTTCAGGGATGAAAAGGTTTACATCACCGGAAGCTGTATCAATAGATATATCAGACGGGAAAGTTCCGAAGTGAAGCTCGTTTTTACCGCTTGCAGAGTCTATCTTTACAGTATTGGAGCTTTTTACGTTCAGGTAAATATCGCCGGAAGCTGTATCAATGTCGAAATCATCGGCTGAATCAGCGGTAATGCTTATACTTCCGGAAGCAGCGTCAAGATTCATTGAGCTTGTTTCGCCTGTCTGTTCGATTATCACATCGCCGGAAGCTGTATCCACGACAAAGCTTTCAGCAGAGCAGTTTGTGAGCATTATATTGCCGGAAGCTGTATCAAGGTCTATAGTTGAAGCTGTGATATTTTCAAAAGTTGATGCTCCGGATGCGCCGTCGTAAACTATGTCATCAAGTTCAAATGATTTTGGTATCTTTATTTCAAGGTCTTTCTGAGCATTTTTGAGGGACACGTTCTCGCCGGATTTGCAGTACTGTACATGGAGTGTCTTGCCGTCTACCCATGTGTGTACCTGCTGGGACTCTTTGAGTTCTGCGCTGCATTTTTCAACAACGCTTACAGTGTCCTTGTCGTATGTTGTAACGGTAACGCTTCCTGAATTCCAGTTGATATCAACGGACTCGATAACGTCGGATATCTCACGGTCGCCGGCAGTATACTCCTCGGCGTGGCTGTAGATATTGTTCATGCTTACGCAGCTTGTAAAGCTTGCTGCCATAGCCATAACTGTGAGTAAAGATAAAACCTTAGCTGATGTTTTCATAATAATTTCTCCTTTATAAATATAGGTTATTGGTTGTTTATACGTTTTTTGCGGACTGTTCATGATGCCAGTCCGATAATTATTGTTTGCTTATGATTTCCTTTGCAGTTGTTGGTGCTGCCTTCTTTTTGTGAAAGCCGAATGCTGCGAATATTGCCGCTATGACAGTTCCTGCGCCGAGTGCCAGCCAGCAAAGAAGTGAGTTGAGGCTTTCTGTTGTTGTGAGTGAGAAGTCAAATGACGGGAAATGCAGTCCGCTTCCGAGAATGAGAAGTGTTATTGTGTCGTTGAAGAAGAAGAAAAGTGCTGATGCGAGTATGCAGGCTGCTGTTTTGAGAAGTCCGTTCCATTTTGGGTAGCGTATCAGTGCAAACATTGTCCACATATACGCAAACGGCGGAACTGAAAATGCAAGTGCTATAACAGGGAACATCGGCTCATGTACCTTTATGCCTATACACAGCATCATGAGGATGTATGTCAGAGTGTATACCGAGAATACCGTAAGTCCCTTGTTGTTTTTCAGCACTTTTGCGACCGGCTTTGAGAATACCACAAACGGCATGAACGGTATCGAAAGTCCGAAGAGGACTGCCGGAGCTGCAATGAAGAACCAGCTTCCGCCGGAATAGATGCAGCATACTCCCAAGAGGGTTATCAGGCTTGCGGTGAAAGATGTGATAGTCCACAGGAGCTTGTTTTCCGGCACTAAAAGCGGTACAACGATAAGCGAAACGGGTATGAACATTGCAAAAAGCACTATGAAGAACCATGTCAGTCCTGCGCCGGTTGCAATATTAACGATAAGGCATATGAGTATCGGTAAGGAGAACAGCGCTCCGATGATACTTCCGGCAACAGCACTCTTGCGCTTGAAGAATTTAGCCTGCTTTGTGAGGACTTCATCACGTTCCTTTGCGATGCTCTGGTCTATTATGGTATCACAGTTTTTCATGTCCTCATACATCTTCCTGCATGGAGGACACTCGCTGAGATGCTCTTCAACAGCTTCTGCGCTTGATTTACTGCAAGCGTTATCAATATAAAGCGGGAGCAGGTCAGCTATCATATCACAGTTATATTTCATTTTTTTCCATCCTTTCCTTGAGCTTCAGTCTTGCACGATGATATGTAACTCTTGCCCATGTTTCGGTTTTCTTGAATATAGCTCCTATCTGAGTGAATGAAAGCTCACCGAATACACGAAGCTCAAATACCTCTTTGTAAGGTTCTTCCATTTCGTGCAGGAGCATATGTATCCTGAAAGAAGTATCAGAATCGGTAATGCTCTGCTCGATATCGGTCTCGATGTCTGCGACAGGCTCGTCAGGCTCGTCTTGATAGCGTGATGAACGTCTTGTATCGTCAATGAAGATATTTTTTGCTATGGCACACAGCCACGAGAAACACTCAGATTCGCCACGGAAGGTCTTATCGGTGGTTATAGCTTTAAAGAATGTTTCCTGAGTTATCTCCTGAGCTTTGTGCTGGTTCTTTACCAGTGTCATCACGAAGGAATAAACTTGCATATAGCAGGTATCATAAAGTTTCTCGGCAGTAATTTTGTCCAATCATCGCACCTCCTTCCTTGGCTTCTGTTGGTTAGACGGAGTAAGTACAGAAACGTTACAAGAAATTTCAAAAAAATTTTTAAAATCTTTTTTTAACTTATTATATCATAATTTGTAATAAAAAACAAGGCTGTATTTCCCCGGAAAAATAAAAAATGCCGTGCTGATATTTAAGTTAGGAACTATAGTGGTTGCTGCCACGGCAACAGCATTTACTTTTTATTAACGTATGCGACAGCAAAGTTGCCTT
>DEBW01000086.1:52503-58176 GCA_002348905.1 Ruminococcus flavefaciens
CTGATTATTTATAATAAAAAAGTAAATGCTGTTGTCGTGTGGTTGCTGCGGCTTATTATTTACATCGTGTATCAGGTGTGATATAATTACATGATGCGTGATATTTCATGAAAGGTTCTGAAAGAAATGTGAGCTTTCGATACTGACACGCAGTTGTGTCAAATCATGAAAAAGTAAAGCAGAAAAAATATTTTTGAGATAAATGAAATCTAACTCTGAAAAAATCTGACTTAATATACAGAGGAGTAAAATTCCTCATGAAAGGAGGAAGATTTGATGGATGATCTATCCATAATTGAAATGCTGCAAAACAGAAACGAATCGGCGATCGGAGAGATACGCAGTAAATATATGAAGCTTTGCGAATATATTGCTGGAAATGTGCTTTCTCTGCATGAAGATGTAGAAGAATGTGTTAATTCCGCTTGTTACGAAGTCTGGAACAGTATACCGCCCGCAAACCCAAAAGACTTGAAAAGCTATATATGCCGTATTGTCAGAAATATTGCGATAAACCGACTGGAGTACAACTCTGCGGCAAAACGTGACAGCCGCTACACGGTATCCCTCGAAGAAATATCGGACTGTGTTCCGGCGAATCCAGACGATGAAGTAATACTTTCCGACCTTGCTGATACGATCAGTTGTTTTCTGCGCTCTCAGGACGAAATACACCGCAGGGTATTTGTACGAAGATACACCTATGGTGATTCGGTTGCCGAAATTGCAGAACGCTACTCGCTGAATGAAAAGACCGTCGCAACATATCTTTTCCGTACAAGAAAAAAGCTGAAAGTATTTCTTAAAGAGGAGGGTTATAATTATGAATAAGAATAATTTTATGAAAGCCATGAGCATGATAGACGAAGAACTGCTGCATGAAGCAGACACGCCTTATACACAGGAAGAGACAGAGACTACATCGCAGGGAACATACAGCGAAAACCAAACACCCGATTCTGTTTCGGGAGTTGATGTTTATCACGGCTTTTTATGGAAAAAGTTCCTTGCTGTTGCTGCAACTTTTGTTTTAGCCGCAGGAGCTGTCGTCGGCGGTGCTTATTATTATTCTCAGCTTAAAGAAAAAAACAATATCATAAATGATAGCAGCATGGTTGAAGAAGATAATGAGCACGATTCCGTTATACAGACATCAACAGAGACTAAAACAACTACAATTCAGACGACTACAACTCAAACAACTACAACTCAGACGACTACAACTCAGACGACTACAACTCAAACAACTACAACTCAAACGACTACAAACAAACATATCATCAGTACTCAGACATTTGCAGATACCGAGACAACTGTGCAGGACATCACTCCTCTGTCAAATATTGTCCGCTTTGAACCGATAAAGCTGCCGGATAATATCAGAAGTATCCGTAATTTTGAACGGACAGCAGACGGATTCAGCGGCATAGTTGAATATGGTAGCAGCTTAAACGACTATGGTAGGGAATTGAATATGGCTTATCTGCACTTCAGCGAAGATTTGCAGACGATAGAGATGTCTGTACTCACACCGCCCGGCGATAAGAGTGTCTACTACTTTTCATACATAAGTTCTGCATTTGAAGAAGACGGTATATGGGTAATTGTCAGCCAGGATAGAAAAGATCAGAATGAAAATGAAAAGCAGCAGTATCTCCTCTGTCATTATGCCGAAGACGGAACATTGCTGTCCGCCATCCCTGCAAATGAGTTTATGGATTTCCGAAAGGACGGTAACTTCCATACTGTCCATACTTTTGAATGTGTGGATGGAGTCCTGTATATGACATTGTCCATGTCCGAATATAAAATCATACAAATTGACAAAGAAACAGGGGAGATTTCTGTAGTAACGGATCTGCGTAAAGATGACACCTACTATAACAAAAAACTCCTCTGTTTTGACAGAGATGATAAACCGGTACTGCTTCAGGAAAATGTGAGTTACGCTCCGGACAAACACACAATCAATGAAGCAGTCGTTTCTGAATTTGACCTTGAATCCTGTATCTGTGGACAGACGATATATACCGCCGGAGAGAATTGGGGCAGAACCGAAATCAGTGTTCTTAAAGGCTGCGGTGAGTACCGTCTTTTCATCAACACATACAGTGAATTTATCGGCATAAAAGACGATGGCACACAGGAGGTGCTTATCGACATTAATGCATCTGACCTTGAGACGCAGATCATGAATCCGGACGACTATCCTGTCCCTTACACTAATAATCTGTTCGATATTAATATCATTCCGGTCGATGATACACATTTTCTTGGGTTATATGAGCATTATCCGGAATGCAGAACTGAGGCGTTCCGCTTTACACGAAAACGTGAATCCGAGCTTAATTAAACTATAATGAAAACAGGCAGATGCTTCGATAATGAAGCATCTGCCTGTTATGTTTTATAGTCCGCTGTAAGGTATTTTATAGTAGTTTCTGGAAAACTTCTATATGATTATCTTACCTTCTTAGCGATATCGTCGATGAGCTTTGCAAGGAGGTCGTTCTGTGACATTGAACCGAGGTCGCCCTCACGTCTTGATGTTACAGAAACAGTATTCTCCTCAACTTCCTTGTCACCGATAGTTACCCACATCGGGAGCTTTTCAAGTCTTGCATCACGAACCTTCTTGCCGACCTTTTCAGCACGGTCGTCGATAGAAGCACGGATGTTAGCAGCTTCAAGCTTTGCAAGAAGCTCGTTGCAGTAGTCAAGGTGACGGTCAGCAACAGGGATGATACGTACCTGTTCAGGAGCAAGCCATAATGGCATTGCACCTGCATACTTCTCTATCATGTATGCGAGTGTACGCTCATAGCATCCGAGTGAAGTTCTGTGAATGATATAAGGAGTTTTCTTTGTGCCGTCAACGTCAACATATTCCATACCAAAACGCTGTGCAAGAAGCATATCTATCTGGATAGTTACGAGAGTATCTTCCTTGCCGTAAACGTTCTTGTACTGGATATCGAGCTTAGGACCGTAGAAAGCGGCTTCATCTATACCTATAGAGTATTCAAGTCCGAGGTCATCAAGGATCTTGCCCATAACTTCCTGAGCGTAGTCCCACTGTTCCTTAGTACCTTCGTACTTGTTCTTCGGGTTTGCAGGATCCCACTGTGAGAAGCGGAATGTGCAGTCTTCAAGAAGTCCTACAGTGCCAAGCATTTCCTTAGCAAGTGCGAGACAGTCTGCAAATTCTTCTTCGAGCTGTTCAGGACGGAGTATAAGGTGTCCCTCAGAGATAGTGAACTGACGTACACGGATAAGACCATGCATTTCGCCGGAATCTTCCTTACGGAAAAGTGTTGATGTCTCACCGAGACGCATTGGAAGGTCACGGTAAGAACGCTGTCTGTTGAGGAATACCTGATACTGGAAAGGACAAGTCATTGGACGGAGTGCGAAACATTCCTTTTCCTCATCGTATGGATCGCCCATAACGAACATACCGTCAAGATAGTGATCCCAGTGTCCGGATATCTTGAAGAATTCTCTCTTAGCAAAGTAAGGAGTTTTTGTGAGAAGGTAGCCATGCTTCTGCTCAACGTCCTCTACCCAGCGCTGGAGAGTCTGAATAACTCTTGCACCCTTTGGAAGTATAACAGGGAGTCCCTGACCGATAACATCAACAGTTGTGAAGTATTCAAGTTCACGTCCGAGCTTGTTATGGTCACGGAGCTTAGCTTCTTCACGCTGCTTGATATCAGCTTCAAGGTCAGCAGCCTTTGGATAAGCTACAGCGTATACACGGGAAAGCATCTTGTTCTTCTCACTGCCTCTCCAGTAAGCACCTGTGCATGAGAGAAGCTTGAATGCCTTTACAGGAGCAGTTGTCATGAGGTGAGGACCTGCACAGAGGTCAACAAACTCGCCCTGCTTGTAGAATGAGATAGGCTCGCCCTTGCCTGCGTGTTCCTCGCAAAGCTCAACCTTGTAAGGCTCGTCCATTTCCTTGAGCTTAGCGATAGCTTCCTCAGGAGAAAGCTCGAACTGTTCGAGAGCAAGTCCCTCCTTGACTATCTTCTTCATTTCAGCCTCGATCTTTTCAAGCTCCTCAGGAGTGAAAGGCTTTTCAAGGTCGAAGTCGTAGTAGAAACCGTTGTCGATAGCCGGACCTATAGCGAGCTTAGCCTGTGGGTAAAGTCTCTTTACAGCCTGAGCGAGGATGTGTGAAGCTGTGTGCCAGAAAGTCTTTTTACCGTCGATAGAATCGAAAGTGCATACCTCAAATTCGCAGTCAGCGTCGATAACTGTGCGGAGGTCTTTTACCTCGCCGTTGATCTTTACGCAGCAGGCAGCCTTGTAAAGTCCCATGCCGATGCCTTTGATTATCTCGCTGGCAGGCTGTGCAGCCTCGATCTCACGGATGCTTCCGTCTTTTAATGTTAATTTTATCATGGTTATCTCTCCTTATATAAAATAATAATTATTTTTTCGTTTTGGCTTATCCATATCATTACACCCAGCCAGTCACTTCAAAGATATCTCCGAACAGTTCCACATGGGCGAATCCCTTCATGTAGCCGTCATCTGTACCGGTATCGAAGCAAACGATGATATCTCCGTCGTCTATATCTACATAGGGATTATCTATAGAGAGTATTTTAGCGAGAGCGTCAGGATTGCCGCCTTCGTAGTAGCCTTCGTCTATGAGGACTTCAGCTGTCTGTCTGCGTCCGCCGTCGAGTTTAGCGAGCTTTTCAGCGATAGTTTTGAGATTGCTCATTATCTCGGCTTCGTCATCGACATAAAAGCGGACAGTCATATCATTGCCCCAGATCTTGTATGGGAGCTCATAGGCTTCTTCTTTCTCGTTATACTTTATATTGCTCAAATCATCACCTCCCATGCAAAGAAATCGTTAATGGAACAAAAAAGTCCCTTACGCCTATAATAAGGCACAAGGGACGATGATTGACCGTGATTCCACCCTGATTCACACGGAGAAAACTCCGTATCTCATTGGCTCTGTAACGGGAGCGACCGGCGTTTATTAGACGCACTCAGAGGCGGTGTGCTGATATCCTTACTGCTGCTGCCTCACACCAGCCGGCAGCTCTCTGAAAGCAGTGATGACGGAAACAGCCTTCCTCGTCATAGCTTTAACTTATAGGATAATAGTATCACAAAAGCTTGCTTTTGTCAAGGCTTTTTGTATGAAAACATTTTCAATTCCCGTGACATATAATATAAAGCGGTTGTATAAATCTTCCGCAAAGAGGAATACTATTGTCAGGATCCGAATTTGTTAATGGGAGATAAATCGTTATGTCAGTAAAAAGAGGAGAGATATACTATGCAGATCTCAGTCCGGTGGTCGGTTCTGAGCAGGGCGGAGTAAGACCGGTACTTATTGTTCAGAATGATGTCGGAAACAGGCATAGTCCTACAGTCATAGCGGCAGCGATAACCAGTCAGCGTGACAAGAATCATCTGCCTACGCATATAGAAGTGCAGGCGGACAAATGTGGTCTTGCGAAGGATAGTATCGTACTGCTTGAACAGATACGCACTATTGACAAGAGACGGCTCAAAGACAAAATGGGCGAGCTTGACCTGCGTTCTATGGACAAAGTAAATACGGCTCTTTCCATAAGCTTCGGACTGGAGATATGACAAACAGGGGACTGAGTGTCCCCTGTTTTTTAGAACCTGTCCACATAG
>DEBW01000086.1:58268-63238 GCA_002348905.1 Ruminococcus flavefaciens
TCCCTATGTGGACAGGTTCTTAGTGTTAATATGTACCGAAAATGGTTTTGAGCACGGTTATTACTTTTTCGCCGACATTTTTTGAGTATACAACTTCTGCGGCTTTATCAGGTCGGTTTGTGATGATGTTGTCAACGCCCATAGACATCATTTTCTGCATTTCGCTTTTGTTGTCAACAGTCCATACGAATACACGCTTGCCGTTCTGATGAGCGTTGTTTACAACAGCCTGATTCACAAGCAGATGATTAAGGCTGAGAGCGTCGATGTATTTCAGCTGTGTAAAGGCTGTTGTGGTGGCAACATTTGCGATAAGACCTGTTTTTATTTCAGGATCGAGTTTTTTTACACGTTTTATTGCGGCGTATGAGAATGAAGTTACATAGCATGAGTCCTCAAAGTCGTATTCTTTTATGAGTTCGACGGTTTTTTCAGCGGTCAGCATAGTATCGCCACGGTTTTTTATTTCGATATTCAGCATTATATCGTGGTCGATGAGGTCGAATACTTCTGAAAGGAGAGGTATTTTAGCATCATCAAATTCGCCGTCCTTACTGAACCATGAACCGGCTGAAAGCTGCTGTAATTCATCGTAGGTATGTTCTGTCAGTTTGCCTTTGCCGTCAGTGACACGGTCTAACTTTTCATCATGGAATACGACCAGCTGACCGTCCTTTGTGAGCTGTACATCAAGCTCGATATAGTCAGCTCCGCTTTCGAGAGCTTTTTCAAAGGCGTAAAGGGTATTTTCGGGAGCTTTTTTGGAAAAGCCTCTGTGGGCTGTTACCTGTGTACGTGTGAGTATGCCGACATTAAGGCTGATATTTCCTTTGTAGAGAGCTTCTATATAAGTATAGTTAAGGAGCAGGCTGACGAAAATGAGGGTAGTATACAGCAGAGCTTTTACAGGCTTGCTGAGCATATAGCTCTTTCTTTCCGGAAGGGTGATATCCTCATCCTCCGGCAGGTCAGCGAAGAATCTGCCTGTAAGCCAGCATATTATCGCAGGAGTAGATATAAATGTTGCGATAGCGGTAAATATCTCACCTGCATAGTGGAGGACTTTAAGTGTGGATACAAGAGCCTTATGCGGACTTGAAATTCCCTTTGTGAATATCATGACAATGAAGCTTATTATAAAAGTAACAGCAGCAGCAGAGGCTATTATGAATACGCTCCATAATATCAGTGAAAACACGGTTCGCAGGCGCTTGTTGCTTATAAGCTCACGGCTTTTTTTAGTACATTCATTGAAAGGCTTGTCAGTGAGTATCAGCAGATGTATGCTGTAGCTGCGGCTGACGATGATTATTGCAAAGAGTACCTGTAATTCTCCGAATATTATCAGAGCGGTATTGGTATCCATTTTTTTGAAAGCATCTTTCAGTATCGGCAGCAGAGGAGCGAGAAATACGCCTGAGGATATGGTGAACTGAGCCATTGGCAGATAGATCATGAATTTTAAGAATTTCAGAAGTCCTCTGCCTTTGAAAGCCTTTTTAACGGCGTAAA
Organism: Ruminococcus flavefaciens; assembly: GCA_002348905.1. Classification (GTDB taxonomy): domain Bacteria; phylum Bacillota; class Clostridia; order Oscillospirales; family Ruminococcaceae; genus Ruminococcus; species Ruminococcus flavefaciens_O. Next base: position 59,781 of record DEBW01000086.1, read on the forward strand.
GTCCCGTGCGGAACATACCTATTATGGAAAGCCTTTCGCCCTTTGAGTAGCATGAATAGCAGGCGGCAAGACCGGAAAGCTCCATGAATGAGAATACTGCCGAGAAGAAAAGTATCAGCAGTATTGCGGCGATAGTTAGCGGATTTCTCAGATAGAACCATACCTTTTCATCTGAGAGGTATCTTACGTGAGACACCTTCATGGTATACTTCAGAAGCATTGCAAGAAGCGGCGCTCCAACAGCGAGAAGAACCAGTTTATAGATAAGCTCGAATATCAGAACGTCCGGAAGGGCTTTAAAGAACAAGCCCATGGACTTAAAGAAGTTTTTTTTCATTTTTATCTCCGGAGATAATTTTTTTGCGCCGGACGCATATCTCCCACAACACATTATATATCTAAAAGTGCACAATGTCAATGATTTTTTGTCAAAAAGTCATAGTTAAAAATAATAGACTGTACAAGGTATTGCATATACCATATACAGTCAAGATAATAAAAAATATAGAAGGGGAATTGGGGGATCGTTTGATCCATGTCTATACTATAGGACACCAATCTTAAAATAATCTTAATTTTTAGGCTTGTCGTTATATTTTGCAGAAAGTATGCTATATCCGTAAGGCGGTATGATAACATCATCATCCTCATACTTGCCACGATATTCCGAAAAGTCAACGAAATTGCGGAAATAGTCGGATACGCCGCTGAAAGTAACGGTTTCGTCTGTACGGTTCACGAATATGAGATAGTCGATGCTTTCGCCTTCTCGTGTGAATACAACGACACGCTCATCTTTTATGATATCATCGAACAAGCCGAAGTAAGTTTTTCCCTCTTTCATATTCGGTATAGACTTTCTTATGCTGCTGAGTTCACGTATGTAGCTGATAAGCTCCTGATCTTCTTCTCCCCACGGGTAGCAGCCACGGTTGAACGGATCTTTATATCCCTGCATACCGGCTTCATCGCCGTAGTATATACATGGTACTCCCGGCAGGAAGAACATGAGGGCGAGTGCGGGTTTAAGGCGGTTTTTGCCTTTCTGGTACTGCTCCTTTGTGAGAGGATGCTCAGCCATCCAGTCCTTGCTCTTGTCGTCGCAGTATTTTCCGCCTAAACGGTTTATAGCTCTTTCGATATCGTGAGTTGATATAAAGTTCATGAGAACGTCTATACACGGCTTAGGATAGTGTTCGAGTATAGTCATTATGGAGTATATGAAGTCTATCTCCCGTCCGCCCTGTACGAAGTTGAGTATAGCTTCACGGAAAGGGTAATTCATGACGGAATCAAGCTGGTCGCCGAGGAGGTATCTGCGCTTTACGCCGTAACTCTCCTTGTTTGAAGCATCTTCCCATACCTCTCCGATAATGACTTTATCCTTGCCGAAGCTTTTTACTGATTTTCTGAGGTTGTTCAGGAACTGGTCAGGGAGTTCATCAGCGACATCAAGACGGAATCCTGCTGCGCCGAGTCCGAGCCAGTAATGAAGTACACCTTCTTCACCGCAGATAAATTCAGTGTAGCTTTCCTCGTTCTCGTTTACGTTAGGGAGTGTGTCAATACCCCACCATGCCTCGTATACAGTAGGATACTCTATAAAGCTGTACCAGTCGTAGTATTTGCTGTCTTTGGACTGATAAGCACCTAACGTTGGATATCTGCCGTTCTTGTTGAAGTAAACGCTGTCAGCGCCGGTATGTGAAAAAACGCCGTCGAGAACAACGGATATACCGTACTTTTCAGCTTCCTTGCAGAGCTCCTCGAATTCGTCATTAGTGCCGAGCAGCGGATCTGCCTTCATATNNGTGAGAATACGCCATCGAGTATAACGGATATACCGTAGCGTGAAGCAGTTTTGCAGAGGTCAGCAAAGTCCTCGTTAGTGCCGAGAAGCGGATCAACCTTCATATAGTCGGCTGTATTGTATCTGTGGTTCTCGTGAGCTTCAAAGATAGGGTTGAGGTATATGCAGGTAACGCCGAGGTCTTTGAGGTATGACAGTTTTGACTTTATACCTTTAAGGTCTCCACCGAAATAGTCATTGTTCCATACGTGACCGTTGAAGTCAGGCTTGTACCACGGAGTACCGCCCCAGTCTTCACGAAGCACTCTTCCTTCGGGGATATTCTCCTTTGGAGTTCCGCTGTTGCAGAAACGGTCAGGGAATATCTGGTACATAACTCCGCCCTTGATGAAGTCAGGAGTTTCGAGCGTATCAGAGTATACCGTAAGCTGGAAAAGGTCGCCTTCGCCTTCAACTCCTTCATGGCAGTTTACACGTTTGATATAATGGCGCACACCGCCGCAGGTGTAGGAGAAGTAATAGTAATGTACATCACTGTATCTTGCGTTGTATTCGCAGGTGTAAACGAAGCAGTCCTCTTCTTCCGCACTTACATTCATGGTGATAAAGCGCTCTTTGAAACCTGTTCTGAAAAGTATGAGCACAGGCGGAGAATCGGGGTGGATGTCTTTTGCAAGCCTTATTGAGAACTTACAGGTCTCAAATTGTTTTATTGCGCCGAAAATAGACTTATAGCGCAGATCCCATGTGTTGTAGATAGGTTTCATACAGGTCGCCTCCATTCATAAATATAAGAACCTGTCTTTACAAGATATAATAGCCGATTTTTGGCAAATTTTGCTGATGACTGCGTCAAAATCACTTGCAATACATCAAGTATTGCTGCGTATTTTTTCCTTGTCCTCAACAAAATTATGCTCAAAAATCTGCTTATCCTACTTGTGAAGACAGGTTCTAAGGTTTACGGTGGGTAATTAGGAAAAAGATTGTACTAATTGTATTTGTAAAAAACGGGACGTTCAAGGTGTTTTCCTGAACGTCCCATAAGAAACGTTAATGATTATCTGAGATGCCAGATGTTGTCAGCGTACTCTGTAACTGCACGGTCAGCAGAGAATATTCCTGCGCCTGCAATGTTGTTGAGTGACATCTTAGCCCACTTCATCTTGTCGTTGTAGCATTCAGTGATATATGCCTGAGCCTTTCTGTAGCTGTCGAAATCAGCAAGTACCATGTATGGATCACGGTCTTTGAGTGAGTTTGCAACATCGTTGAATGTGCAGCCGTTGATGCCGTGGTACATACGGTCGATAGCCTCATGGATAAGGCTGTTATTGTTGTAGTACTCGTTAGGATAGTAGCCTCTTGCTTTAAGCTCGTTTACCTCAGGAGTTGTCATACCGAAGATAACGATATTGTCCTCGCCGCAGGCTTCTCTTATCTCGATGTTAGCACCGTCGAGAGTACCGAGAGTGATAGCACCGTTGAGCATGAGCTTCATGCATCCTGTACCGGAAGCTTCTGTGCCGGCGAGAGATATCTGCTCGGAGATATCAGCAGCAGGCATGAGCAGCTCAGAGAGAGTTACACAGTAGTTTTCAAGGAATACTACCTGGAGTTTTTCGGATATCTTAGGATTCTTTCTGAT
>DEBW01000086.1:63424-94426 GCA_002348905.1 Ruminococcus flavefaciens
CTCTTGTATTCGTGGAGACGCTTAACCTGTACGTCGAAGATGCTGTCTGTATTAAGAGCGATGCCGTTGTTCTTCTTTACATACTTTGCAAAGTTCTCCTTAGCTTCCTTCTTGACTTCCATGAGCTTCTTGAGTATCTTTTCATCGTCCTGATATGCACGGAACTTTTCAAGCTCAGCGCCGTCATTTATGAACTTAGGACCGATAGTATCAGAGAGAAGCTTTGTAAGACCAGGGTTGGACTGTGAGAGCCAGCGTCTGTAAGCGATACCGTTTGTAACGTTCTTGAACTTCTCAGGAGTATTCTCATACTCGTCGTGGAATACAGACTGCTTGATGATCTCTGAGTGGAGCTTTGATACGCCGTTAACGCTGTGAGAAGCAGCAACACAGAGAGTAGCCATGTGGATCATATTGTCCTTGATTATGGACATACGGGTTGTCTTAGCACTGTCGCCGCCGTTCTTCTCCATGAGAGACTGGCAGTAACGGTTGTTTATCTCAACTATGATAGAGAATATACGTGGTATAACGTGCTTAACGAGGTTAACATCCCATTTTTCAAGAGCCTCAGCCATAACAGTGTGGTTAGTGTAAGCGAAGGTCTTTGTAACGATGTCCCAAGCCTTGTCCCAGCCGTATCCGCAGTCATCGAGGAGAACACGCATAAGCTCAGGGATAGCAAGTGTCGGGTGAGTATCGTTGATGTGGATAGCAACCTTTTCAGCGAGGTTTTCGAGTGTGCCGTAAACCATCATGTGGTTGTTTACGATATCGCCGATAGAAGCTGCACAGAGGAAGTACTGCTGTCTGAGACGGAGGCTCTTACCCTCAAGGTGGTTATCGTTAGGATAGAGTATCTTTGAGATAGCGTTAGCTATAGAGTTCTGAGCAAGAGCGCTTGCGTAGTCACCCTTGTTGAACATATTCATGTCGAAGCTCGGAGCCTTAGCTGACCACAGACGGAGTACGGATACGCCTTCGCCGCCGTGACCTGATACGTACATATCATAAGGTGTAGCAACAACAGTATTGTAGTTTACATGAGAGATATAGTGGTACTGGTTGTCCCAGTATTCCTGAAGGTCGCCCTCGAAGTGGATATCAATTGAAAGCTCAGGCTTAGGAACGAGCCATACGCTTCCGCCAGGGAGCCAGTTATCAGGAAGCTCTGTCTGCCAGCCGTCTTCAAGCTTCTGCTGGAAGATACCATACTCATAGCATATAGAGTAACCCATAGCAGGGAAACCTGTAGTAGCAAGAGCGTCGAGGTAGCAGGCAGCAAGTCTGCCGAGACCGCCGTTTCCAAGACCAGCATCCGGCTCATGCTCAAATACCTTGTCGAGATTTATAGTGTGCTCTTTGAGCATTGAACGAACTTCGTCAGCTATTTCAAGGTTATAGAGACTTGTCTTGAGAGAACGTCCCATGAGGAATTCCATTGAGAGGTAGTATATCTGCTTGCCGCCAACGGAATGTGTGTGGTTGATGAAGCTCTGTCTCTTGTTGCCGAGGATATCAACAACGATAGATGAGAGAACCTGATAGACCTGCTTATCAGAAGCCTCTTCAGGAGTTACGCTGTAGAGAGACTGTAACTTCTTAGGAAATTCTTCCTTGATCTTCTCAATAATTGGATTTTTCTTTGTACTTGCCATAAATGATCTCCGTTCTGCCGTCATACGGCTGTATTACCGTTTGTATATTTCTTTTATAATTTTACAAACGTCGAGTGATGTATATCAATTTATTTTTTACAAACAGTATATAATATATTGTACCATGTTTTTTGCTTTTTTTCAACTGTATATTTAAACAAATATTTATCAACGTAATTTACATATTACTGCATAAATCAAGCTGATTTTGGTATAAATCGGTAAAAATATCAAGAAATGTTGTGCAAATCAACTGAATATTACAAAAAATTTGATACCCGTTGTGCATGATAACTACAAATAAAATTTGCATAATCCATGAATACATTTTTAAATAATAAAACTTGTAAAAAGTATAAAAAACATTTGAAATCTTATTAATAATGTGTTATAATATATTTACATACATATTCCGCATGGAATTGCGTGAGGACAAAAGACACACATTAGAAAGGAAATGATACCAAATGGAAAAAAACAAAGGCTTAGGGATACTAAAATTACTTGTTACGATAATATGCATATGTGCTGTTATCGTATCACTGGCTGTTAACATACTTTTTTCTAAGGGAAGTACCCCAAACCTTTTTGGAAGATATATATATGTTGTGGGCGACCTTAACCCTATGCAGAATGAGATAACTACCGGTGCTGCCCTTATTGCAAAGGATGCAAAGGATGTCAGCCTTGCAGTAGGTGATATCGTTCTCTGCTATCCGGCTGATGATCCGGATAAACTCAGCCTCAGAAGCATAAATTATATCGTTGACGGAGATGACGGAACTTCAAGATACTACACAAAGGATTCCGTACATGAGGATACTACAGATTCTATCCCTAAAGATAAAGTTGCTGCTATATGCACAGGCTACCCTGAAAGCATCGAGCTTGGCGGATTTATAAGATTCGCTCAGGGCGTAAAGGGTATAATTTTCCTGCTGGTAATACCAAGCATACTCCTCGTTATCATGGTCATAACAGGCGTTGCTAAGAGCATCGGCGCTAAGGGCGATGATGACGATGATATGGAATTCTACAAGTACGAAGAAGCTATTGAGAAGGCAAAGCGCAATGCAAAGAACGCTCCTAAGCCAAACGGCGGCGATCCGCTCTTTGAACCTGAACATGATAACTTCGGAAGCTCTGAGCTTGAGATCAAGAAAATGTCTATCGCTGAACATTTCAGCCAGAAGGAAGTAAACCACGATTCTCCTTATCAGAAGGAGAGAGAGCGCACAATGCAGTTCAAAACTCAGAAGGGCAGCCTTACAGGTACTATGTCTTTCCCTGCTGGCGGCGGTTCTGCTGAAACTTCATTTGCTGCAAGAAATATCGGAACACAGTCTTCAACTGCTCCTACAGCTGATGCTCTGAGAGAAGAAATGCTCAGAAAAACTGCTGAGGCTGAAAGAAGCGGAGCATTCAGCATAAAGTCCAACAATGCTGCTGCTTCTGCTCCTGATAATACAGGAATCCTTTCTGCTGCACAGCTTGAAGAACTTACAAGAAGTGAAGCTCCTAAGTATACAGCTCCGAAGCCTTCAAGACCTGCACCTGCACCAACTCCTGCACGTACAGTCAAGAAGAGCAGTTCACCTGATATTTCCGATATCCTCGAACAGACAGATATGGCACGTAAGTCCAAAGATCCTGCTGATATGTCAGTTGATGATCTGCTGAAAATGATCGAAAACGAAAAGAAGAAACTCTGATAAATCTGATCGCTGCCGGTATTTCCGGCAGCTTTTTTTATTCCTGTGCAGCAGAAAACTCCCCCTGTGTAATCACTCAGGGGGAGTTTTCTGAAGGTGGGCTATATCAATATGATGCTTTCTTAAATAACCAGAATCCGCCCAGAACGGCGCATCCATATGCAATGATAAGATTGATGATGTACTTTTCATTAAGTCCGAGCATCCATACTACTCTATGAAAATGAGAGAAGCATTCGCCGAAAGTTATCTTTGAGAAGCCGTACTCTTTCAGCAGGTTCTCATTAATAATAGTATCTATCTGACTTCTGTCCATTCCGCCGGCTTCGCCAAGAGCATAAAGCTCCGGACTTGTAGCGCTGATGTATCTCTGTAGCTGGTCAGTGAGCTCCCATGCCCATATAACACGCTCGCAGAAGTACACAGCCACTATCACAACGGCAAGGCATATCACTATGCCAACGGTCGAGGAGAGTGTATTGTCCTTTGTCATGAGGTTGTATCCGGCAACTATTCCGGCAGCGAGTATAACTCCGCATATCGCAGCGAATATGCCGGTCTTGCCGATGAGTATCCACAGGAGCACTCCGGGTATCGAGCCTATGACAGCTCCTGCGATGCCTTTCATAGCTTCTGTGAGCATCACTTTCTTTTTCTCTGCCTCGGCAGGAGTAATGCGTCTTACAGCAGATACCGGTGCTTTTGGTTTGGTTTTTACCGGTACTGGGACATCGTCCCAAGCAGTATCATAGGTACACACTGCTTCATCCGGCTTTTTTGTCCTGGTCACAGGTGGTTTGATTCTGTTCATGAGATCATCCATAGCTATTCCTCCTTATCGGGCAGCTCTTGTATATAACAAGAAAACGTACCACATATGATTTTCATATATTATAACACATAAAAAACAAAATGTAAAGGGTATTTGAATAACTTTCGTATATTTTTTTAATTTCACCGATATTTTGTCTATCAAAAAGGGTGTTTTTCGTCATTTTGATAAAATCATAATGAATATTTTAAGATGAGTAACAAATAATATATCTGAACGGAGGTAATTATATGGCAGAGTATATTTCAAGAGGAGTGTTCAGGTTAAATACTCCGGTAAAGATAGAAAGCTGCGCTTCTGTTGTAGGAGACAAAGAGGCGCAGGGACCTTTAGGCAAGTGCTTCGACAAGGTGGTCAAGGACAGCCACTTCGGCAGAAATACATGGGAACAGGCGGAGAGCCGTTTTCAGCTTGAAGCTGTGAGCATAGCTGTAAACAAAGCAGGTCTTGTCAAAGAAGATATCGGCTCGATATGCTCAGGCGACCTTATAAATCAGTGTACAGGCTCGTCATACGGTCTGCGTGAACTGGAGATACCGTTCCTCGGACTTTACGGAGCTTGCTCTACAATGGCGGAAGGACTGATAATATCCTCGCTTCTGGTTGAATCCGGAGTATCATTACGGGCTGCGGCAGTAACGTCCTCGCATTTTTCAACGGCAGAAAGGCAGTTCCGTGCGCCGCTTTCATACGGCGGTCAGCGAACTCCGACATCTCAATGGACTTGTACGGCTGCCGGAGCAGTGATACTTTCACAGAAAAAGGGTACAGCCGAAATAACAGGCGGCTGCATCGGAGTGATAGCTGACATGGGCATAAGCGACATAACAAATATGGGAAGTGCAATGGCTCCTGCGGCGGCTTCTACTATAAAAAGATATCTTGACGCTACGGGTACAGCTCCGGAGGACTATGATTATATAGTTACCGGAGATTTAGGCACGGTCGGAAGCAAACTGCTGATAGAATTTCTGAAAAAGCAGGGCGTTGATATCTCAAAACAGCACCGTGACTGCGGAGCTATGATATTCGACAGCAAAACTCAGGACACTCATTGCGGAGGTTCAGGCTGCGGATGCAGTGCAAGTGTGCTATGCGGAGTATTTCTCCCCATGCTTGAAAAGGGGAGCATAAAAAACATACTCTTTGTGGCTACCGGAGCTTTAATGTCCACTATGTCGCTTCAACAGGGCGAAAGTATACCGGCTATCGCACATCTTATAAATATAAGGAGCAATAAAAATGATTCGTGATATCATAACAGCATTTCTTATCGGCGGGGCTATATGCGCTATAGGTCAGCTTTTCATAGACTACACCAGACTTACTCCGGCACGTATACTGACGGGATACGTTATTGCCGGAGTTATACTTTCTGCATTGGGACTTTATGCTCCTCTTGCAGGATTTGCCGGGGCAGGAGCGTCTGTTCCGCTTACAGGGTTCGGACATCTTCTTGCAGAAGGAGTTCGCAAAGCAGTTGAGCGTGACGGATTTGCTGGAGTATTCACCGGAGGACTTACAGCGGCTTCGGCAGGCATAACGGCTGCACTTCTCTCCGGACTTACAGCGTCACTTGTATTCCGGCAGCGTGATAAGATGTAGATTTTGTGTATACTATATGTAAATGTTTGCAAAGATAATTCACGCAGTTATTCCAAAAAGTAAATGATTTTTTCTCGGTGAGAAGTATAACAGAATGGATAATTTTAGCGTAAATATCCGAAAATGATTACTTTTTGTCGTATTTGCAGTGATTTTTGTTAACAATTAGTAGGTTTTACACAAATACCATGTGTTATTTTTTTCGATTTATTGTGAGCATAAATATTCCATTCTGTATTGAAAAAGCTTGGATAATGTGGTATAATAATATCAACAAAAAGAGTTAATGATTTTGGAAAGATTATATATCTTTTGTTAGGAGGATGCATATGAGAACCAATAAATTAGTATGTGCTGTATTATCAGCTATAATGACAGTTACAATGACGATTGGTACAGCTCTTACAGCTAACGCTGCCGGAGCTGCTGTAGGTGAGACAGGCAGATATGACGAATTTGATCTCAATGGCATGAACCCTAAAGATTCCCGTGTAAAACCTACTTTAAGCGTCAGCCGCTTAGAGATACCTGTAAATATAGCTAAGGCTAATCCGGATCAGGTCGTTTCAGTTTCAGTTGCAAACGCTGAAAGAAAATATTCTTCCGTAGGTCTGCATATATGTTTTGACAGCCGCCTTAGAATAGTACCTGCTTTTGAATGGAAAGATAATCCTGATTTAGAGCTTATGTGTGACTGGGAGAAAGCTGGAAAGGCGTTAGGCGGAACTTCCATGCGTCAGGATGCACATACATTCTTTGCAACTGCTGCTTGTAAAAACGATTATGGTCTTAATGGCGAACTTCTTACTTTCACACTTACTCTTCCGGCTGATGTTGAAGTCGGTGACGAATACCCGATAGAGATACTCTACAGAAAAGGTGACAGATTTGCTTCTACTATGATGTCAGATGAGGACAGCAACCTTATGGAAGCGTGGACATTCACAAACGGCATCAACCAGGGTTACATAAGAATAACTGAACCTGTTGAACTGGAAGAAGAGGAAGATACTGAAAAGCTTGAACTTGCTTTCGGCGATCCTAACGGCGACGGCAAAATAGATTCCAGTGATGCTACAATTATACTTGGTTACTACTCACAATTACAGACAGGCGCTGTAAAGCTTGCTGAAATACCGGCAGAGGTAATAGCAGCTTCTGATGTAAATCACGATGGACTTATAGATTCTAAGGATGCAACAGTAATACTCAGCTATTACGGCTATGCATCGACCGGCGGAACATTATCTCTTGAAGATTTCATGGCTTCCGCAGAATGATTTATGAAATACTCTATCCTCACTAACATAAAGTGCCCCAGGGTTTATCCCTGGGGCGCTTTATTTGTATTAATCCTCGTCGCCGAGTATTTTTTCGCAATTTTCTGCTTCTTCTTTTTCCTGTTCAAGCAGGTCTGCTTTTTTAACTTCTGGAGAAGCCGATTTTTTGCCTCGTCTCATTATCATTACTGCGATTATGATGACTGCAAGAAGTATGCCTACGGATATTACGATGAATGCGTACTGCTTTACGCTTTTGTCAAGAGCGGTATGATCTATCTTGTTGCTTTTAGCGTATTTTTCAGCGGCACTTCCGGCATATACGCTCATGCTGAAATCATCTTTCTTTGCATAGTCGTCGTCCTTTATGTCGTAGCCGAAAGCGTGATCCTTGATATCACTTACGCTTCTTGGCACTATCACCTGTGTCAGTTTAGGGCAGGCGGTGAAAGCGCCTTCGCCTATGGTTGTAAGTCCCTCGTTCATTATGACCTTGTTCAGACTTGCACACTGGTAGAAAGCTCCGTCGCCTATTTCAGTCAGAGTTGTCGGGAATGACAGGCTTTGAAGTGAAAGACAGTACTTGAAAGCGATAGGTGCGATAGTTGTAAGACCTTCTGAGAAGTCGATATTTTTCAGTACCGAACATCCGCTGAAAGCTCCGTCGCCTATGTATGTGACAGATGACGGAAGATACAGATTTTCGATGTTTATATCTGCCGAGAATGCACCAGGCTCGATAGATTTTACGGTATTTTCGATATACATATCTGCCGGAGCATTTTTGGTCGAGCGGTAGATATTTTCCTTGCTCTTGTTATAGAGCAGACCGCCTTCGCAGGTGAAAGCTTCGCATTTTGAAGCATCTATCTTTTCGATGTTTCCGCATCCGGAGAATGCCATAGGCTGAATCGTGCTGAGTTCTCCGGGGAGTTTTACCTCTTTGAGTTCCGGACAGTTGTAGAAAGCGTAGGACTCGATGGTATTTACGCTGTCAGGGATATCAACTGACTGGAGTCTTGAGCATCCCATGAATACGCCGTTTGAAAGAGTTGTAAGTCTCTTTGGCAGAGTTATCGATTTCAGTGAAGTACAGCCGGAGAATGCTCCGCTGCCGATAGTTTTTATAGAATCAGGTATTTTCAGGTCTGATATGAAAGTACAGCTCTGAAAGGCGTTGTCAGCGATAGCGGTTATAGCGTAGCCGTTACGCAGTTCAGGTATCTCGGTGATTATGGATGAAGGATCACATTCTGTTATTGTGTAGCTTCCGTCTACCATTTCATAGGTAAAGTTTCCGTCATAGAGCACTCCATCAGAGTCTTCTTCACGACCTTCAGCAGCTCCTGCAAACATTCCCTGTAACGGTACTGTCATAAATACCATACAGGCAGCCGCAGCAGCCAGCTTTTTAATGTTAATCATCAGATTCTTCATCAGCCTTTTCCTCCGTTAACATTTCGTCAGCCTTTTCCTCAGCTTTTTTGAGAGATGCAGCAGCCTTAGCCTTTACATCGGCACGTTTTTTTTCAGCTTTCTTTTTGCTGAGGCTTTTGCCGGTGATTAAGCCGATAACAGCAATTACAACAGCTCCGATGATTCCGACGATGACGTATGCGAAATTCTTGTTTACGTTGTTTCCGCCTATTTCAACGGTATTTGTGACTGTTTCGATATTGCAGACACTTGCATATTTATATGCGAGAGAGTCCTTTGATGTGAATATCTTGAATCCGTCTACAGTGGAATAAGGCTTGTTAGCTTCGACAAGTCCCTGTTCTATCTGAGATTTAAGGTCTGAATCATATTTGTAGCCGAAAGCGTAATCTCCGATATGTTCGAGCTTGTCGCCAAGTCTTACGCTTTTAAGTTCATGACAGTCAAGGAATGCACATTCTCCGACGGATAAGATGTCCTTTGAGAAAACGACCTTGCTGAGCTTTTCGCAGTTCATGAATGCATAATTGCCTATATGCTTGACGTTGGAGAGGTAAACTTCTTCTAAGAATCCGTTTCCGTAAGAAACGCCGGTCTTTGCAGTTCCTACACAGAAAGCGTAGTCTGCTATCTCTTCAAGAGTTGAAGGAGCTTTGAAAGTTGTATCCTCTTTCATTATAGGGTAGGCGATAAGGAGCTTTTTGTCGTGGTCGTAAAGTACGCCGTTTTCAGAGGAGTAAGCGCCGTCGCCTTCAGTTACGTTTATTTCCTTTAAGGCAAAGCATAAGCGGAAAGTCTCATCGCCTTCGATCATTTCGCATCCGCCTGGGATAGTGAGCTTTTCAAGCTCAGAGCTGAAAGCATTCTCGCCGATAGTTTTCACAGTTTCGGGGAGGATAAGCTCTTTTGCAGAGTTTGCAGCGAAAGCGTCTTTGCGTATGCTTGTTACTTTCAATCCGTCAAGCTCATCAGGTACGGTGATAGTATCGCCGACAGCGGAGCAGCTTACTATGCAGGCTTCTCCGTTTATCGCAGTATACTCATAGTCGCCGGATACAGCTTTGTCAAGAGCGTCATATTCAGCCTCGGCATCAGCTTCTTCATAGGTCTTGAACTTGAAATTGTTGGAGTAATCATATTCTTCGTCTTTATCTGTAGCGTAAGTGTAAGCGACTGAGCCTGCTGCGCCGATAAGTGTGAAGTCGCTGTCTGCTCTTTCTTCTTCGTCATAACCGAATGCACTGTAGCCGATATATGTAACGGATTCAGGTATGCGTATCTCTTTCAGTCCTGTGCCGACAAATGCACTCTGACCGATATATTCAAGCTCGGAAGGCAGTTCGATGCTTTCAAGCTTTTTGCATCCGTAGAATGCAGCGACCTCTATGTTTTTTACGGAATCAGGCATCTTTACGCTTTCAAGGGCTGTACAGTTTGCGAAAGTCATAGCATCTATGGTATCAACAGAAGTATGGCTCAGGTCGATATCTGTGAGCCATGCGTCATAGCTGAAAGTGTGTCTGCCGATAATTTTTATCGAAGCCGGAAGAGTTACGCTTTTGAGCCTGCTTTCGGCAAGCGATGCGATGCCTAATTCTTCAACGCTTTCAGGCACTTCAAAAGTATCGCTCTCGATAGCAGCCGGACGGTGTACAAGCTTTTTCATATCCTTTGTGTAGAGTACGCCGTCAACTGAGCAGTATTCGCTGTTGTCCTCTGCAACATCTATTTCAAGAAGCGCAAGGCATGAAGCGAATGGGTTGTCAGTGGATATATATGTTATACCAGCGGGTATTGTTATCTTTACAGCTCCGCTTTCAAAAAATGCAGTGGTGCTGAGTTCTGTTACAGGCTTTCCGCCGAGAGTATCAGGTACGCTGACTTCCTTTTCAGTGGTCGAGCAGCCTGTTATAACGGCATTTCCGTCGCTGTCAACAGTGTAAGTGAATATTCCCTCTGTAAATTCGTTTTCTTCAGTTTCAGAAACGGTTGTATCCTCCTCCTCGGCAAAGCCTGTTGTAACAGGCAGAGCCATATTTCCGAGACAAAGTGTAAGTCCCAGAAGAAAGGCAGCCGTCTTTTTGTAATATCTCATTATTTTCCCTCTCTTTTATAGCAATAAACCGGCAATTCAAAGTATGCCGCCATAATATTATATCACAGTGTACTTTTAAATGCAACGGATTTCACATACTTTTCCCTTTTAACACATTTTTTTCAATCTTGAAATAAAAAATAATGCTTGACAAAATCAAGAAAATGTGGTAACATAATAATCAGGGCATGGATATGCCTTAAATATTCTGAATGAAAATTCCGAAATATAGATGTGCGGGCCCTGTGCAACAAGACACCGTGAACCATGTCAGGCGGGAGACCGAGCAGCATTAAGCGGATCGTCTCGTGTGCCGCAGCCAGCCTGCACATCTATGTTCCGGAATTTTTTTACGAGGCAGCTATGAAAGGATCAAATTCTTTTTTCGGCAGGATCGTTTGGGCACTGCTCCAGGCTGCGCCGATAGGAACTATGACGGCGGTAATTATCTTTTATATCGTTTCCGCCGGATATATTCTTATGCATAATGAGGTGTCGGGACTTTTCCTTATCGCTCTTATGCTGATACTCAATGTTGTTAGTGTGATTACTGCAACTATTGTGAAACTATCCGAATGTTACCATAAGTATGATGAGGATATCATAGGCAATAATTTCGTTGGCGTTGATAAAAAATGCCGTCTGTTCAGCCGGTCCCTTGAACTTATGTTCAATCACAGGGCAAATGCTGCACTTCAGGGCTTCAAGTCGCTTGAAATTGACTATGCTGACCAGCTTACCGGAAGCGAAAAGGCTGTTGTGAGCTTTTATTCGGCAAGATGCTATGATATGATGAACTATTACCCGAATGCTCTGATGTACTACAGCCGTGCAAAGGAACAGGGCTTCCCTGATAAGGTGCTCCCTTTCCTGAACGCAAGATGTACCGGCGCTAACGGCGATACCGACGAGGCTGTAAAGCTCTACAGCGAGGTGCTGGAGGACGAGAGCAGTCCGTTCCGTATATACGTCCTTACGGATATAGGCAGGATGTACCTTAAACTCGATGATCCGGATACCGCTATGAAGTGGTTCAGTCAGGCTATCGAAAAGCGTCAGAACTATGCCGAAGCTCTGGGCGGAGCTGCTATTGCTCAGACTATGCTCAGAAATTTCAGCGAAGGTCAGCGCCTGTACAAAGAAGCTCTCCTTAACCATATCAAAGATCCGGAAGGATATTCGCTCTATTTCAAAAGGATAATGAATGCGGTCAAAACCGAAAATGATAAAGAGATAAATGAGAAGTCCGGCGGTGATGATGAAAGCACCGGCAACTGATAGTCCGGCACTCAAAAGCAGCCGAAAAGGGTGAGAAATATTGTATAAAGCGCTTTACCGCAAGTGGAGACCGCTTACTTTTGACGATGTGATCTCTCAGGACCATATTACAGATACGCTGAAAAATCAGCTCAGAAATGAAAAAACTGCTCATGCGTACCTCTTTACAGGCTCTCGTGGTACAGGTAAAACCACCTGTGCAAGAATACTTGCAAAGGCTGTCAACTGCCCGAATATGAAGGACGGTAATCCCTGCCTTGAATGTGATATATGCCGTGAAGCCGATGAGGGCTCGCTCACTGATATAATTGAGATAGATGCTGCTTCAAATAACGGTGTCGGAGATATACGTGACCTTCGTGAAGGTGCTGTCTATTCTCCTGAACGCTGTAAATACAAAGTATACATCATAGACGAAGTGCATATGCTTTCGCTCCCTGCGTTCAATGCACTGCTTAAAATAATGGAAGAACCGCCGGAGTATGTCAAGTTCATACTTGCTACTACGGAGATACATAAAGTTCCTGCAACTATAGCTTCACGCTGTCAGAGATACGATTTCAGACGCATCAAGCCGAAGGATATCGCTTCAAGACTGCTGTATATCTCCTCTCAGGAGGGGATCAGCCTTACTCAGGACGGCGCTGATATGATAGCTAAGATAGCTGACGGCGGTATGCGTGACGCTGTGTCGCTTCTTGACCAGTGTTCTGTGTGCGCTGATAATATCGACGCAGCAGCAGTATCAAATACAGCCGGTATCGCCGGCAGAGAAAGCCTTTACGAAATACTCGAAGCTGTTACGGATAAGGACTCCGCTAAGGCTCTTGAAGTAACGGACAGGCTCTACAATATGTCAAAAGACCTGACAAATCTCTGCGAGGAGCTTATACTCCAGCTGAGAAATATAATGCTCATAAAGGTAACTCCCGAAAGTGCTGCCGATATAATCATCGGTATGCCGGAGGAACTCGATAAACTTCGCAGTATAGCTGAAAAGTCCGAACTTCCTGATATCATGAACAGGATAGACCTTCTGCAAAGCTGCCGTGAACGCATGATGCGTGTGCTCAACAAGCGTGTCGAGTTTGAGATGTCACTCATAAAAGTATGCGGAAATCAGCCGGCTGTACCTGTTGCCGCCGCCGCTGACAACTCCGAACTTCTTGATAAGATAAAACAGCTTGAAAATAAGATAAAAGCTATTCCGGCAGGAACTTCTGTTCCCGAAACTGAAAGCAGAAATACCCGTCAGGTGTTTACTGCGGCAAGTCCGGCTTCTGACAGCGAACCCGTTCCAAGTGCGAACGTCGATATAAAAACTGTCAGAGAGGACGAGCTTGTTCCGTGTGAACGCTGGAATGATATTATGGAGGAGTTCCGCAGTATAAATCCGGCTGTGGCAGGAAGTCTTGAAGGCTCTACCGCTGCAACAAAGGGAAATGTACTGTGCATATTCACTCCGAACCGCTTCTTTATCACGCTTTTCAAGAACAGCAAGGAGAATGCGGTGTCGCTTGGAAAGGCTATACATAACGTTCTCGGTCAGAAATACCGCATTACCGCAAGATGCACCACTTCTTTAGAGGAGACAAAGAATCTTGCGGAACAAGTAATCAAAAAAGCCATTAACAGCAATATTGAAACCGCTGTTGATAATAACATTTAATTAAAATATTAAAGGAGAAATTTAACATGAAAGCAAGAATTCCTAAGAATATCGGCGCTGGCGGCGCTCAGAACATGAACCAGATGATAAAGCAGGCTCAGAAAATGCAGGATCAGATCACTGAACTTCAGGAAGATATCGAGGCTCGTGACTTCTCTGCTACAGCAGGCGGCGGAGCTGTTGAAGTTACTCTCACAGGTAAGAAGACTATCAAGTCCCTTACTCTCAAGCCAGAGGTAGTTGATCCTGAGGATATCGAGATGCTCCAGGATCTCATCATCAGCGCTGTAAACGAGGCTGTAAACAACATCGAGACTACTACAGAAGCTGAAATGAGCAAGATCACCGGCGGAGTTGCTCTCCCTGGTCTTTTCTGATAAATAATGGCTGACCATAATGCTCTTCCGCTGGTGATACTGGCGGAAAAGTTCGCTTCATTGCCGGGCATAGGCATGAAGTCGGCTCAGCGTCTTGCCTACCACGTTATGTCTATGGACGAATCGGCGGTAGAGGAGTTCGCAAACGCCCTTCTTGATGCGAAGAGAAACGTCCGCTGCTGTAGTGTATGCCAGAATCTCACAGAAAGAGAAGTCTGTCCGATATGCAGTGACGATGAACGTGACAAAAGCGTTATATGCGTTGTAGAAACTCCTAAAGACGTTACAGCTTTCGAGCGTACAAGAGAGTATAACGGCGTTTACCATGTCCTGCACGGTCTGCTGTCGCCTATGGACGGCATAACTCCGGACAAGATAAGGGTGAAGGAACTGCTGGCTCGTATCGCAAAGGGCGGAGTTGAGGAAGTCATAATGGCTACAAATCCCACTGTTGAGGGTGATGCCACCGCTATGTATGTGGCAGGTCTGCTGAAACCGTTGGGAGTTAAAGTCTCACGCCTTGCTTTCGGTCTGCCAGTAGGCGGTATACTTGAATATGCCGATGAGGTAACTCTCTACAAGGCACTTGAAAACAGAAACAGTATGTAAAAATAAGGCTGTCGGTATTTTACCGGCAGCCTTTTATCGTTATTTAAGCTTTGATATGGTCATTACTGCGAGCAGTATGTTTAGACCGATGAATATTATAAGAGGAACTGACGAAAAAGTCCAGTTATAATACTTCGCAGGAGTGCGGTTGGCTTTGATGTACCTTGCGATAGTCTTTCGCTTGTATATCACTATTGCTACAGCAGCAACGAAGAATCCGATGAATATTGTATAATCGAGGATGGTTGCAGCAGTTTCGGGCATATGCTTTTCTAAGAAAACGATACAGTCTCCAAAGAGGAAGTTATTTGCGATATGCAGGACGAGCGACCATATTATGCCGTACTCTATAGCAGTGTAGGCAAAAACTATTCCAACTCCCATTGCAAAAAGCGATTGAGTGATATTTGCGTGCATAACTCCAAAGAGTATGGAGGATACGATTATAGCGAATATTTTTCCGCCGCCTTTTTGCAGGCTGTGCATCGTGTAGCCACGATAGGTCAGCTCCTCAGCTAAAGGTCCGATGTAACCGGCGTATATCATCATGGATATGGTCGTACTTCCGGCTTTTGAGGATTCTATTGCGGCTTCTGCGGTAAATCCTGCAAGATTGAGCAGTGATTCTATGATGCTTTCTGTTATTGAGAATACGAACTGGCATCCCATGAGTACGCATATGAGCATCACAAGTTTTTTTGCGGTCATTTTCCTGTGCGGAGCAATTATCTCTTTTACCGGCAGCTTTTTGATGAAAAACAGCATTAGGAATATGCAGCCGAGGATAACTCCTACTATCATACTGCCGGCTGATTCGGTCATAGTTTCATCAAGCTGGCTTATTTTTGCGTTATATTCCTCGCTTGAATGTGACGTTACCATGCACATTATCATTTGTATCACGAGGAAACCGACGATAGAGCCGTAGAGTATCATTGAGTAGCCCAGCAATCCGGCTGACATATAGTTTATGACACCTTTGAAGCGCCTTTTTTCAGCAATTTCAGGTGTTATGGCTTTTGCGTAATTCGGAGGCGGCATAGGCTGCCCTTGCTGATAAACATTGCTTATGTTATTCAAAAATTTCACCCTCTATCATAAAAGATTAAGACTATTTTAACACATAAATGTCATATTGTCAATATAGAAAATATAATGCTTATTATATATTTTTTATAGCATGGTGCTTCCAGTTTAAAAAATTCCCCTTGCCCGACCGTGAGTTGTCAGCAAGGGGAATTTTTTTGTATTTAAAACAAAAGCTAATTATTCAGCAGCATTGAGCTTCTTAGCGAGCTGAGACTTCTTTCTAGCAGCCTTGTTCTTGTGCATAAGACCGTGTGCGCAAGCCTGATCTACCTTCTTGATAGCTACCTTGATAGCCTCTGCCTTGTCAGCAGCGCCTGTTGTGCAAGCGATATCAGCCTTCTTGATAACTGTCTTGAGATTGGACTTTCTAGCCTTGTTAGAAGCAGCCTTTGTTGCGTTAACCTTAACTCTCTTCTTTGCAGATTTAATGTTTGGCATTCTGATACACCTCCTGTGTTATCCACGGATAAACCGCAGTAATTATCATATAATAAAGCATACAAACGCAGTATGCTCCGACAACTGCAACGCACAGCTGTCATACTGAGACAATCTTATTATATCATTTCTTTACAAAAATTGCAATAGGCAAATTGGCATAATAACTGCTAAATTTCTCGTTTTATTTCTGACGTTTTACACAATATTACAGGGAGGCTTGGATTATGATAAGAACAGACCTTGCACTTGAACAGATAAGTGCTGATGAATTGCCCGAAGGCGTGACGGTCAGCAGCAGGGGAAAGGCATTTGATATCACTGAAATAGTCATATCTGACGAAAGCTGCCGTGAAACTCTTGGAAAAGGCAAAGGCAGGTATATCACGCTTGAAGGGTGCAGCCTGAGCCGTTTTTCAGACGAATATGAGGATATGGCAGCCGAACTTGCGGACGAGCTGAAAAAGCTGATACCCGAAGGAGAAGTGCTTGTTGCCGGACTTGGCAACCGTGATATAACTCCCGATGCCATAGGACCTCGAACAGCCGAAAAAGTGCTTGCTACACGGCATTTGAGAGATGAGCTTGACTGCGAGGAGGCGGATTTTCTCTCGTCACTGAGACGGGTTAGCGTTATTGCCGGAGGTGTACTTGGACAGACCGGTATCGAATCGGCAGAACTTCTCCATGCGATATGTGCTGAAATAAAGCCGTCAGCTGTAATAGCTGCGGATGCTCTTGCCTGCTCGGATATAAAGCGTCTTGGCACGACTATACAGATATGCGACAGCGGTATATCTCCCGGAAGCGGAGTATCCAACGCCCGAAAGGAACTTTCGTATTCAAAGCTTGGAGTGCCGGTGATAGCGATAGGAGTGCCTACCGTAGTTGATATGCATACCATCGTAAGAAGCTATACCGACAGCGATATAAGCGGAGATATGCCGAATATGCTGGTAACTCCGAAAGATATCGACCGCCTGACTGAACGTGCAGCACAGCTTATCGCATTCGGTATAAATCTTGCACTACATCCGTCTCTAAGCTTTGAGGATGTACGGGGACTTTTCTGATAAAATAAAGGCGGACAAACGTCCGCCTTTAAAATTTTAGTGTTTAGTTTTGTACATGAGCCATATGAACTCTAATACGCCTACGCCTACGAAACCGAACATTACCTTGATCCCCGGTTTCTTGACCTTTACTCTTGTGATAAAGGCAATAGCGATAATGAACATAGCTCCGCCGTAAATAGCAGGGAAACATTCATCGCCGATATCCTTATGGAAACTGTAGAGAAGCGGGAGTATAAGGGATACGCTTGTAACGGGAAGTCCCTCATAAACTTTTCTCACATCGGCTGTTTTTTTCTGACGGCTTTCCTCGGTAACGTTGAAGTAAGCAAGTCTTATTACAGCGCAAAGAGGGAAGAGTACCAGCACAGGCACATCTATCCAATGGTCAAGACCTACAGCATAGCCGATAACGGCAGGAAGTACGCCGAAGCAGATAGCATCACAAAGGGAATCTATCTGTATACCGAATTTCTTTTCGTCTTCGGTACGGTCTTTTTTCGTTCTTGCGATTTTGCCGTCAAACATATCACAAAGACCTGATACCATAAGGCATATTATAGCGTAAGTCGGGCGTGGCTCGCAGCCGCAGAGACCGCAGGCTAAAAATATACCTATAACAGATGATACAAGGCTGAGATATGTAAGAATGACAGTATAGTTATAAAAACCTATCATTATTTCATCCTCTGATGTAGTTTATTATGCTTCCGGAAATACCGGAAGATGTTGATGTAAATATTATTATACCACATTTTCAGAAATACTGCAATATTTTTTTGCAATTATTTCAGAGGAAATAATAAATTTATTCTTCTGACTTTTTCTTGCGTGGTCTGCCGACCTTCTTTGGAGCAGATGAAGCAGCTTTTTTCTTAGGCTCGGTTTTAGCCGCAGTCTTTTTGGCAGTAGCTGTTTTAGCAGTTTTGCTCTTTGTGGTCTTTTTAGCAGCAGCTTTCTTTTCACGGGCGTTTTTCATTCGCTCCTGCTTTTCTTTTTTCTCGTCAACACGCTTGTAAGCTTCTGCATAGAAGTATTCCTGAGAGTTTACAGGAGCATCGTCAGCGCTGCGCTCTGCCTTTACATAGCTTCCGTCGCTGAGCATTACTCTTGCCTTGACGTTATCGCTCATAAGTACGCTGAACATATCTCTGATGCGCTTTTTGAGCTTTTC
Organism: Ruminococcus flavefaciens; assembly: GCA_002348905.1. Taxonomy (GTDB): domain Bacteria; phylum Bacillota; class Clostridia; order Oscillospirales; family Ruminococcaceae; genus Ruminococcus; species Ruminococcus flavefaciens_O. The sequence continues at coordinate 81,751 of DEBW01000086.1, forward strand.
GTCCTCTATCGGAGCAGCTACCTCCACACGGCGTATGGTATTTCTGCTCATATAGTCAGCCGAGCCGATATACATTTTCTGCTCTTTGGTCTCCTTGCCGAATATGAATATACGGCTGTGTTCGAGGAAACGTCCTACGATGCTGCGGATAGTGATATTCTCGGTATATCCCGGTACTCCTGCGATAAGACAGCATACGCCTCTTACCACAAGCTCGACCTTTACTCCAGCCTGTGAAGCTTCTATGAGCTTTGCGATTATTGCGCTGTCGTTGAGAGAATTTATCTTTGCTGCGATATAGCCGTCTCCGCCGCTTCTTGCAAGTTTTATCTGCTCGTCCATGAGAGCGAGTATCTGCGGACGCATTGCAAGAGGAGATACCAGCAGCTTTTGCGGAGCTTCCACGAATACTCCCTTTGCAAGAGCATCGAATACAGCTTCTGCATCAGCAGCGATAACTCTGTCAGCAGTGAGCAGCATAAGGTCAGTGTAGAGCGTGGAGGTCTTTTCGTTGTAATTGCCTGTACCTATCTGAGTAACATAGTCATATCCGCCGCCCTGAGCCTTTCTTGTGATGAGCAGCAGCTTTGAATGAGCCTTTACTTCCTTTGGACCGTACATTACCCTTACGCCGGCTTTCTGAAGTATCTTTGACCATTCGATATTGTTTGCTTCATCGAATCTTGCACGAAGCTCTATCATTACAGTAACGTCCTTGCCGTTTTCAGCGGCGAGACAGAGTGCGCTTATAACTTTACTGTTTCGTGCAAGGCGGTAAAGTGTTATCTTTATGGATACTACCTTCGGATCAGCAGCAGATTCTTCAAGAAGGCGTATGAATGAAGTTGTCATAGCCTCGAAAGGATAGCAGAGGAGTATGTCCTTTGCCTTTACCTGAGGGAATACAGGTCTGTTTTCTGCAAGCATGGAAGCACGGCGTGGTGTGAGCTGAGCGTAATGGAGCTTCGGATCATCGTCGAGGTCTTGCAGCTGGAAAAGGTATGAGAGGTCGAGAGGTATGTGCGAGTTGAACACTCTCACGTTTTTGAGCTTTAATTTGCGGCATATATAGTCAAGAGCATCACGGCTGAACTCGTCGGATATTTCAAGTCTTACCGCTGCAAGCTTGGTGCGCTTGAATACAAGCTCCTCCATGCGCTCACGGAAGTCTGAACCCTTGTTGTCCACCATGATGTCAGCGCTTCGGGTAACACGTATTATAGCTCTGTCCTGTACCTTATATCCCTTGAACATTAGGTGTGCGAAGTGGAGCACAACTTCTTCTTCGAGTATAAAGCGCTTTCCGTCATTTCCGAGAGGTATGACACGGTCACGGTTCTCGTTATTTATAGGTATGATACCGATGTTCATGCCCTTTTTGGTATTAAGGCGCACAGCGGCATAAAGCTCCTTGTTTCTCAGGAACGGGAATGGGAGAGCGTCGTTTATAACAAGTCCGGAGATAAAAGGCTTTATCTCACGCTTGAAATAGAGTTCGAGGAAGTGAAGTTCCTCCGGCAGAGCAGTATCAAAGTTAACGTGCTCAAAGCCGTATGCAGAAAGCTCGTCCATAGTCTTTCTGTAAGCATCTTCAACGGCAGGCTGCAATCTTCTTACAGCGGTGAATACTGCATCAAGCTGCTCAGAAGCTGTCATGCCGGACTTTTTGTCCTTCTTTTTCTTTTTGCCCTTTTCATCGTCGGTAAGCGAGCCTACTCTTACCATAAAAAATTCATCAAGATTGCTTTGGTATATAGCTGAAAACGAAAGCCGTTCAAGAAGAGGAGTATCCGGATCGGTAGCTTCTTCAAGAACTCTTTTGTTGAATTTAAGCCAGGAAAGCTCTCTGTTTTCGAGATATTCCATAAATGTCTCCATTCTGCCTATGGCGGTTCGATATGATTTATTTAATGCCTGATACATACGCAGACCGTATCTGCTATGTGTAGACAGGCTGACAGCAAACGCCTGATATTTTTATCGCTTGCTATAACGTACAAATGCATCCACAATTTATACTTATTTATTATACAACTTTTTATACATTCTGTCAAGTGCTGTATTTATTTACTGTATATCAAATATTTCATCATATTTAACGCCTAATATTTCTTTTATCAGTATTATTTCGTCGGGATACAAATGCCGTTGAGCTACTTCTATCTTGGCAACTGCACTTCTTGTAATATCACAGCCGTTGACCTGAAGACGGGCTGAAAGTTGTTCCTGCGTTATACCTGCTTTTTCTCTGAGTTTTCTAATATTATTTCCAATTCGCCATTCGATGCTTTTGTTCATATAGCACAAAAACCTCCCTGTTTTTTCTGCGCTTAAATAGGTGCAAACTAATTGACTTTATTATATCCTTGTGCTATAATATAATTGCACCTATATAGGTGCAATGGATAAAAACTTTTGCAAGGAGGCTTATAATATGGGATTCTTTTCTGCACTTTCAAATATGGCTGGTAAAGAAGCGCTTTCAATGATCAATGATTTCAGACGAGGTAAAGCAGGTAGCACTTCAGTCAAGAGGGCGTTTGAATTATTAGCATCTTCTGGCTCTCTATACAAAAGGGCTGATGCGGATTCTGATAATGTTCGATATTATTATTTTGATAACAATAGGCGGTTTGAGAATATTTTCGGAGATACAGAAGAATTTAGTTCATCTCGATTTATAAAAGTTAGAAAGTCGGAGTGTTCATACATTGATTTTAGCGGTTGTTATTAATAACGCAACAAGAGGGCGGAAAAATTATCCGCCCTCTTGTTTTGCTACGGATTCTTTAATACTAAAAATCAGCCATTATCTATGTGAATTTTTTGCTTGACTTTTCTTCACGCCTGTTGTATAATGTTATTGTTGCATATTTTGCTTGTGTAGCACAGTTGGTAGTGCAGCTCATTCGTAATGAGCAGGTCGCAGGTTCGAGTCCCGTCACAAGCTCCAGCGCCGAGCGAGCGCACGCAGTTTTGCGTTTCACTTTTTGTGGGACGCAAATTTTTTTCGTATTCCATACTGCATCTGAATCGTAACACATACACAAATAAAACCGCTTAGAATAGCTTTCTAAGCGGTTTTTGTTGTGCCTCTTTTAATACTATTTCCTCCTTACGACCACAACCTTCTTCCCCTTAGCTTTAACCTTAGCAGGCGGCGGTGGAGCAGGGGATATTTTGAAGAACTGAGCGCAGGAGATGTCCTTTCCTGTGAGAGAAGTGCCGGTATTTTTGTCCATGAGCATCCGGCAGATATTGAGAGTAGTGTTATATTTTTTTGTGTTTCGGGTATTGATGCACTGACTGAATTCATTGGCGATATTGTAAGGCATACGTGCTTCATCGAGGAATGAGAGTGCTTCTTTTAAAAGGTGAGAGCTGTGCGAGTTTGCGGTCAGCTTTATCAGCTTTGCGGCAGCGCCTTTTAGTATGCGGTTCTCGGCACGGTCAGGAGTAAAAACGTCATGGCGCACGTAAAGGCGCTCACGGTGAACGAGGTTGCGGCGGATATTCTCAGCGAAAAGGATAGTACCCTGAACCGAGGTCATATTCTCCTCACGGCTTGCATAGGCTGAGAGGACTCCGCTTTTGATTATTTTTATAGTTTCGCCGGCGAAAACAGAGATGAAGTATTCTAAGAAGTTCATTTCCGGATCGAAGCTCATTTCGTTGAAAGTGAAACCGCACCGGCTGCAAAACTCCATGTACAGAACTTTTCTGCCTTTTGCCCTGTCTTTGTCGGGGAGTATCTCAATGAGCGTACCGTCAGCAAAGCAGGCAAATCCGCAGTATGAACCTGTATTGAAGTATTTAGCTCCGTCTTTCTCACTGACGGTCAGAATATTCCTGCCGTCCTCAGAGCAGGCTTCGGCAAATCCGTTCAATGCTCCGGTAAATTCGCTGTTTTCGGGCGCAAGAGCATTGATGCTCTCGTTTGCGGACAGGCATAAATGTCTTGTGTACATTGTATTCTCCGTTCATTACAAAACGTCACGATAGACGTTTATGAAGTGTTCTTTTTTCCAGTTCGCAGGTTTGCCGAGACGGTAGAGTTTCTGTCCCGAATCGAAATGCTTGACATACTTTGGAGTTACGCACTCGATAAAGGAGTCCTTGTCGTTCAGTACAAGCCTTATTCTTTCGTAGTCGTCGAAGAAGTATTCCTGAAGCAGAGGTATTATCTTGGTTGAGAAAACCTCTCTCAGTTCGTCGAGAGTTTTGATACAGCCGTTATTGTTCATGAAGTAAGCATGACCGACAGCGTGTTCACGGTCGTAGTAATACTCTATTCGCTCGTTGAGAGCTGTAAGAAGCTCGCAGAGATCAACTCCCTCGCAGTCTCCGAGGAGCGAAGGCTGAGGCATCATCTCGATGAACTCGAATCTTCGTCTGAGAGCGGTATCGAGCATGGCGATAGAGCGGTCAGCGGTATTCATAGTGCCGAGGATATAAAGATTTGAGGGCACAGAGAAATTGGTCTGCGAATACGGCAGTATAACGGAAGAACCACGCTTGGATTCTTCTATGAGGGTTATAAGTTCGCCGAATATACGTGAGATATTACCACGGTTTATCTCGTCCATGACAGCAACGAAGTTCATATGCGGACTTTTTGCAGCCTTCTCGCACAGAGACTTGAAAACGCCGTTGTAAGGGCGGTAGATTACCGTAGTATCAGCATGAGCGGTTGCTGAATCTTTACCGAACTGGTCAACAACAACAGGACGGATACCTTCAACAAATTCCTCATAGCTGAGAGACTGGTGGAAGGTCGTGAATCTTATCTGACCGGTATTGCTGTATTCCTCGTATCTTTTCTTTATTGCAGAGTAAGTCTCGGTCGGAGAAATCGGTTCTCCCTCGATAAGCTCGACGGCATATTTTATGATATTGTACGTTTTACCTGTTCCAGGAGGTCCGTACAATATCTGATTAAGCGGAGCGCCGATCTTTTTATGCGGAGCATCCGTCTTTTTGCGTGGAGCGGATTTTACAGATCCCGGTTCAGCTGACTGCTGAGCAGACTCAGGTTCTTCTATATTCTTATCTTTGAGCAGTTCCCACGACATTACGTCGAAAACTCGCATATTCTTGAATTTGAAATTCGCACTGCAAAACTTCTGTATCTTACGGCAATTGCTGATATACTGCGATATATCACCGGTCTTTTTCAGTTCTATGCCGATAGACCAGAATACAAATGAATCGTTTACTCTTTCGCCGAGTATCGGGAAAGAGAATGGTTTCAGACAGTGGAGTATTCTTGAAAGAACGAATACAGGTATGCCGGAATCCTTTACCTCTGCATTGAGCATTTTTTCAGCGGTGTCAAGCGGATCAAGGTCATTTTCAAGCTCTGCAACGGTTATGCACAGCTTGAAGAAAGCCTGTATCGCTGCGGCGTTTTTTGCAAAAGCGGAAGTCCTGAACGTTACCGGAGTTGTAAGGAAGTCCATTTCCTGTTTTTCTACAACATGGGTGAACAGCATCCTTGAGTCCTTGCTCCAAACCTTTTCGAGGTAGTTGTCAAAAAGCAGTTTGTCGTTGTGGAGCAGGTGACTTTTCTGAATGTGAGCTTTACGCTCGTTTTTATCATTTTTCCATACTCCAAGCGAGAGATAATAGAGCAGATCAAGATCATTGTAGTCAATGAGGGTGGTTTTTCTTAGCTTTGAGTAGCAATCTACAGCCTTTCGTACCGAGCGGTATGTGCCGTCAAATTCGTTAGGCAGGATCTCGTTTTTTCGTCTGAGTTCGTTAACAATTTTTTTATCCATAATTATACGACTGCCTTTCCATAGTATCCTACGCTAATTGTACCACAGCGCTAAATAAATGTCAACGAGATTTAAAACTTTTACATATTATTCACAAATAAATGCGGTTTCTCAATAAAAAACGCTGTCAGGCAATATCATGCCTGACAGCGTTTATATCATATGATTCGTATTCTCTCTCGGTCAGGATCGTTTTTGAAGGAGAGAAGGCATATTAAAGCAGCGATAGCTCCTTGCAGGGTGTATTTGCTGCCGAGCCATGAAACGGAGGTGTCGAGGTTGCTGTTAAGTCTCCATGTTGGCAGGCTCATGCCTGTTTCAAATTTTATTACAGTGATATCTTTATGATAAATCTGGAAAAACTTCTTTTTCTTTACGAAAAAGCACCTTTTATCGGTAAGCAGGAAGTATTCTTTACCCTTGAATATCAAACCTGTATCAGCATAGACGATAATGCGCTCACCGGCTTCAAGTTCGTCTTTAAGGCGCTCTTTTGCAATGTCAATAAATTTCTGATTGATACCCTCTGCTGCAAAACAGTCGATACCAGTCATACTCTTTCTGATATATTCCTCAACTTTTTCAGCAGAGCCTATCTCACGGAAACAGTATTTGAATGAGCTTAAACTTTCCTTGATATCTCCGGTATAACTGTTTTCGGAGAGGTCTTTTTCAATGCTGAACATTTCTTCAGGAAGTTCACCGGCTTCTTTTTTGCCGTTTTCTATTTCAGCCTGACAGTAAGGACATACCCATTTTGTCTTTGATTTTGAAAGCTGCATCATTGCAGAACAATTCGGACACTTTTGCTCATTCATAATTGATTCTCCTTTATGCGGTTGTCATGCCGGTATCAAATACCAGCCACACTTTATTATAATTGGATTATAGCACAGTATGCAGGAAAAGTCAATTTTGGTATGTCAATAAACATATTTAGCGAGGCGATGTGAGCATCGTCCCCTACATATTGTTAACGAAAAATCGTTTTTGTAGGGGCGGATGCCTACATCCGCCCGTTAATTTATGATTTAGCAGGTTTTGTTGATAAACTGAAAGGACGGATGAAAACATCCGTCCTTTGCTTTTATACCGCTGTTTTAGAAACAGTTTCAGTCTTTTTTGTACCCGGCTTGTCCGGAACGCTTATCTTCTCGATATCAGCGCCCATTGCACGGAGTTTTCCTTCCATGCAGTCGTAGCCACGTTCAATATGGAAGATATCTTCTATCTCTGTAATGCCTGTAGCAGCAAGACCAGCTATGATAAGAGCTGCACCTGCTCTAAGGTCGCAAGCCTTCACAGGAGCGCCCATGAGCTTGCCAGTGCCCTCGATAAGAGCGACTTTACCGTTTACAGTGATATCAGCTCCCATGCGTCTGAGCTCGTCTACGTAGCGGAAACGCTGCTCCCAGATATTCTCAGTGATGATGCTTGTACCCTCAGCAAGAGTGAGGAGAGTAGCTATCTGAGACTGCATATCTGTCGGGAAACCCGGATGAGGAGCGGTCTTGATATTAGCCTTTACGAGAGGACCGTCTACCCATACTCTTATGCTGTCGTCATACTGTTCGATATTTACGCCTATCTTTTCAAGCTTTTTGGTAATGGACTCAAGATGCTTAGGGATAACGTTCTTAACGATAGCATCGCCCTTTGTGGCAGCGATAGCTACCATGAATGTACCAGCCTCTATCTGATCCGGAATAACAGCGTAAGTAGTACCGTGAAGGTGCTCAACGCCTCTGATCTTGATAACATCAGTACCAGCACCCATGATATTAGCGCCCATAGAGTTGAGGAAATTTGCGAGGTCAACGATATGCGGTTCTTTTGCAGCATTTTCAATAATTGTAAGTCCCTCAGCCTTTACAGCTGCGAGCATAGCATTCATTGTAGCGCCGACAGTTACAACATCGAAGAATATCTGATTTCCTTTGAGTTTTTTTGCGCTGAGGTCTATCATGCCCTGACTGAGAGCATTTTCAGCTCCGAGAGCGCAGAAAGCTTTGAGATGCTGGTCAATAGGTCTGTCACCGAGAGGACATCCGCCCGGCATAGAAACTCTTGCCTTATTGTACATACCCAGCAGAGCGCCGAGGAAGTAATAAGAAGCTCTCATTTTTCTTGTATACTCATAAGGTACGCAGAATTTATCAATAGTAGTAGGGTCTATTCTATAGGTATCCTTTGCAATATTAGTAACAGTTGCACCAAGTTCTTCAAGCACCTGTATGCATATATTAACATCGCTGATGGACGGAACGTTTTCAATAACGCATGGTTCATCTGAAAGGATAACGGCTGGCAGGATAGCTACAGCAGCGTTTTTAGCGCCGCTTATAGTAACTTCGCCGGTAAGACGTCTGCCGCCTTTGATAATAAACTTATCCAAAATGAATTCTCTCCTTATATACAGGAACGAGAACCTGTTCTGTCATTCACAACCTGTCTTAACAAGCAGGTTACTGATACATCATCTGCAAAAACAAGCTCTGACATATTCTGTTCCTGATTTTTCCTGTTGTTTTGATACGTTCAGCAGATCATTCAGCAGAAGCTTCTGAAGATGATGAATCTGCTTCAGAAGAAGTAGTTTCAGCCTCGGATGATGTTTCAGTCTCAGAAGACTTATCATCCTTGTCTGCTGACTGTCCGTCATAGTCAGAGATATACCAGCGTGGCTCTGTGCCGTCGTAATCCTCAACAGTAACAGACTCTATGACAACGTCCTCAACAGGCTTATCGCTGTCGTCTGTATCAACGCCCTGTATCTTGAAGATGATGTCAAGTCCTTCAAAGACCTGACCGAATACTGTATAGTTGCCGTCAAGGAAAGGAGTACCGCCTGCTGTTTCATAAACCTTTGCAGCAGAATCAGTCAAGCTTGAACTCTGAGATTTCATGTCGTCAATTTCAGACTCAGTGTATGTCTTTCCTGTAACGATGTAGAACTGGCTGCCGTTAGTAGAAGTAGAACCGGAGTTAGCGTAAGCAATAGCGCCGGCTGCATGGATAAGATTGAAGTACTTACCGCCGTCGAACTTACCACCCCATATTGACTCGCCGCCTGTACCGTCGCCGTTAGGATCGCCGCCCTGTATCATGAATTCATTGATAACACGGTGGAAAGTAAGACCGTCGTAATAGCCGTCCTTAGCGTGACCGAGGAAGTTTTCGACAGCCTTAGGAGCATACTCAGGGAATACCTTGATCTTTACATCGCCGTAGCCCTTTATCTTCATATTTACGATCTTCTCGCCCTTTTCAGGAGCTGTGAAGTTAACAACATCCTTAGCAGCAGGATCGTCGTAATCATAGTCGCTGAGCTTCCATTTAAGGTCTTCGCCGTTATACTCAGTAACCTTTACAGACTCGATGATAACATCCTCAAGAGGCTTGTCGTTTGCGTCTGTAGCAGCATACTGTGCCTTGAATATAACATCAAGACCGTCGAATACCTGACCGAAAACGGTATAATTGCCGTCAAGGAAAGGAGCTCCGCCGTATTCCTCGTACATAGCCTTCTGATTGTCAGAGAAAGCCATACCGTACTGAGAGTAGGAATCAAGTTTCTCGCTGGTATAACCAGTACCTGTAACGATATAGAACTGGCTTCCGTCAGTAGTTGTAGAACCGGAATTTGCGTAAGCAAGAGCGCCGGTAACGTGGATAAGGTGCGGATCTGTACCGCCGTCGAACTCTCCGCCCCATGTGGACTCACCGCCCTGACCGGTGCCCATAGGATCACCGCCCTGTATCATGAAGTCACGGATGACACGGTGGAATGTAAGACCGTCATAGTAACCAGCCTTAGCAAGCTCAACGAAATTCTCAACGCCTTTTTCAGCGTACTCAGGGAAAAGGCGTATCTTAACAGTGCCGTAATCCTTGATAGTCATTTCGATGATAGTATCGCCCTTTTCAGGAGCGGTAAAGTTTGCGATGTCAACATTTTCCGGAGGTGTTACCTCGGAGGTATCTGATGCTGTACTGCCATTGCTTCCGCTTTCGCTTAAATCAACTTCTTTGCCGCAGCCTGTCATAACAGAAGCTGACATGATCGCACAGAGAATAACTGCAAATAATCTTTTTTTGATCATAACTTCACTCCTCGAAGTGTTTGTGATAATGACTATTTTCATCATCAAACGGATATGGTTATTTTATATCTCAACCAATACATTATACTACATAAAAACGTTTTTGTAAATACTTTCCTGATATTTTTAGGCATATTCCGGTAAACATTAAGTTAAAAAGCGTGATAATTATTTCATTTTGCCGTTAAAATCACTTATCTTTACTGTCGTTTTCGGAATATGTACTTATTTTTACCGAATTAATAATTATGTCTTCTACAGGAACTTTGCTGTGACCGTCGTTGGCAGTTTCGACATTTGTTATAGCGTCGATAACGTCAAGTCCCTCGTAAGTCTGACCGATAACGGTCATCTGCTGAGAGAAGTTCGGAACGCCGCCGTTATTTATGAAAGCCTCGCCAAGTTCTCTGCTCTCAGAAGCATCAAGAAGCTGCTGTTTTTCTTCATCGGAGAAATTTATACTATTTATAATAGCGAAGCGGCTGCCGTTAAAATATTTACCTCCGCCCATAAGTTTCTGCTTAAACGAACTTTCCTTGTCCGTGTTAAGGCTGCATATAGCTCCACGGAAAGGCCATAAGTCCTGACTAAGCTCACGCTCTACGACTTCATGGCTCTTATCAGCATCAGCGGAGATCTCACCATTTTTGTTTTTGCTTCCGGCTGACGCATAAACTCCGCTTTCGGAGTTGTAAACGTAAGTACCGTCGTAGTAGCCGCTTTCGGCAAGCTCAGTAAAATTGCGCACAGCATTCGGAGAATACTGCGGATAGAGAACGAATCTGAACTCTCCGAGAGTAGTATCAACTATAGCGACAGGATCGCCTTCCTTCGGAGATTCAAGCTGTACGAGCTTCATAGTATCAGGATCAATAGTGATATACCGGTCATTTTCAGCACGTTTGGCTGAAAAATACAGAAGAAGTATCGTAAGACCGAACATCAGGAAAGAAGTAATAAGTATAAATTTCAGCAGACCTTTGCCTTTTTTCATTATAGCACCTCATGTCATAATTTATTAACATTATACCCCATATTTGCACTTCTGTCAACCGAAAAATCAACATCTGACACGGGATTTGTTTTGGGTAGAAATATTGATTTATAGAGAACGCAGTCCCCTGCACCCCGAATATTTGGTTATTTAAACAACACCTTGTTTTTTCAGAATTTTTGGTATATAATAGGTAATGCGTTCAATACGCCAAAAACATTTTATGAGGCATGATATTATGGACAACAAAGAAGACAAACGAATATACACTCTTAGTCAGGAAAAGCCTGTCAAAGCCGTGGTAAAAATGAGTATTCCGCTTATTATAGGAATGTTCATAATGGTACTTTATAATTTAGTGGATACCTATTTCATCGGTATGACCGGCGACGATTACCAGCTCGCAGCAGTAAATCTCGCCTATCCTGTCATGATGGTCACGGTAGCAATATCAAACATGATAGGTACGGGAGCTTCATCATTCATCGCACGCTGTCTCGGCGCAGGCGAAAAGGAAAAAGCCGAACATACCCTTACCGCCGCCTTTACCCTTACTTTTATAAACAGTATCATTGTTACAGGCGCAGGACTTGCTTTTCTGCCGGCTCTGATAAAACTCCTCGGTGCTAAAGACAATACCTTCGATTATACCCAGCAGTACGTACAGGTGATACTGCTCGGCAGTTTCTTCACAATGGGAAGCTACACAGCCGGAGCACTTCTGAGGAGTGAAGGCTCTGTACGCTACTCAATGACAGGAATGATAGTCGGAACTCTCCTGAATATCGCCCTTGATCCGCTTTTCATATTCACTCTGAATATGCAGATAAGAGGTGCAGCTATCGCAACTATACTGAGTAATGTTGCCGGATTCGGCGTATCTATGATGTATTACATAAGCGGAAAAACTCTGCTAAGACCGTCCGCTGAAAAAATAGTCCCTACTGCCGAGATACTTCGTGAGATATACTGGGTAGGCATACCGGCATCGCTCGAAACTCTGCTTACATCTGCGGCATACACAGTAAACAACAACCTCGCCGTGAATTACAGTGAGCTTACAGTTACCGCTATGGGTATAGCACAAAAGGTGCTTTCTCTCGGAAATTACGTATATCAGGGATTTGCTTCGGGAACTCAGCCTATAATGGGCTATAATTACGGCGCAAAAAATGCTGACCGCATGAGAAAGGTACTGAAAGCCGGAGTTGCATCAGTTACCGGCACAGAGCTTGTGCTCATGCTGCTTTACTGCATATCCGCTCCTTTGCTTATCGGCATATTCACCGATTCTGCGGAAGTCGTTAGCATAGGCGCTCATGTACTGCGCCGGCTCATGTTCATACTGCCGTTTGTGGGAACAGTATCAATGTGCCGTATGTCCTTTCAGGCTATGGGAAAGCCGCAGTTTGCCTTTGGCATAACCCTTGTAAGGCAGCTCATCCTGTACATTCCACTGCTCCTGCTGCTTAACAGTATTTTCGGATTCAACGGTATGCTCTTTGCTCAGCCGATAACAGAAGCCGTCATGATGACAGTCTCACTTCTCCTGCTTACATGGAGCATCAAAAAGATAAAGAATTAAGGCAGACGATACTTTCATAAAATCACGGCAATTCGTAATTTTTTTGACAATGATTAAGGCGGTTCGCAATGAACCGCCTTTTATTAATCTTCACTTTTGTCGTCAAGTTCACGGACGATACCGCTTATCTCCTCAGCGTCAGGTTCACGGACAAAAGGCAGCGCACTTTCAGTGCAAGCACCTATTTCTTCGTAGTTTTCCTGCGCCTCTCTGA
>DEBW01000086.1:94461-105083 GCA_002348905.1 Ruminococcus flavefaciens
CTTATTTGCGCCACCGTCAAATTCAGGATCATTGTTCTGAGTGCGGTCATCCTCCCAGAAGCACACCGGACATATCTCATGTCCGCCCTCAGGTTCTTCAAGGGTATAATAACCGCAGCAGGCGCATCTGCGCTTGGTAGTCTTATTTTCACGGAGCTTGTCAGCAGCTTCGTTCCACTGTTCGAGAGTACACTTGCTGAATACCTCGACTACCTCGTCGATATTGCTGTCGTAGTCCTCATGCTCCCAGCGGTTAAGCTCGTCGAGGTACTGTTTTGCATAGCTGTAGCCTTCTTCGGCGGTACAGTCGCTTTCATCGAAAAGATTATCGGCTATTTCCATGAAGTCGGCATAGTAAGCAGGATCGGCAGTTTTGCCGTCAGTCCACAGATATGGATCAACGCTGCTGAGATAAGAGGTGAACTCCTCAGAGCGTTTGCTGTTCTTTTTGAATTCATCATCAAGAAACTGATAAAGAGTCAGAAGTATCTGATATTTAGTCATGGCAAACTCCTACTTACTTACTGGCGAGAAATTCTGCGTATCTGTCGCATATTTCTTTAGTTTCACCGAAGGCTATCTGCTGACCTTTGTCAAGCCAGAGAACTTTGGTTGCCATACGGCGTATCTGATCGAGGGAATGTGATACAAGAAGCGTTGTAGCTCCGCCCTTGATTATTTCAAGCATTTTCTGTTCGCTCTTCTGTCGGAAAGCACCGTCACCGACTGAGAGGACCTCATCGAGTATAAGTATCTCAGGCTTTACAAGGCAGGCGATAGAGAAAGCAAGTCTCGATTTCATACCTGATGAAAGGTGAGAGAATTTTCTGTCCTCGAACTCCTGAAGTTCGGCAAATTCAATTATACTGCCGTATGTCTTGTTCATGAAGTCTCTTGTATAGCCGAGCATAGCGCCTCTGAGGAAGGTATTCTCCTTTACTGTAAGGTCAGGATCGAAGCCTGTTCCGAGTTCAAGGAGAGAGGCGATATTTCCTCTTACAGCCATAGTACCCTCTGTAGGGCGCATGATACCGGATATTACCTTGCAGAGCGTGGATTTTCCAGCGCCGTTTGTACCAACGATACCGAGAAGTTCTCCCTCTTCTATAGCGAAGGTAACATTCTTGACAGCAATGAATTTCTTTTCTGTAGACTGTCCTTTAAGTTTCTGTATAACAACGTCTTTAAGACCACGGTTTGAAAAGTCTCCGACTATATACGAGACGGAAACGTTATTCAGTTCGATTTTTTTCATTTCAGTCTCCTTACATATAATACATGAACTTGTAGTTGTATTTCTTGTATATCAGCGCACCTATTCCGAGTGCTGCAAGCGCATAGAAAAGACAGAGCGCATGAGTCGGAAGTCCTGGGATATAGCCGTCTATGATAAGGTGTCTGATATAGGTGATGTAGACGTAAAGAGGATTGAGGTAGAAAAGATGCTGTATCTTTTCTGAGTAATCATCGGTATAGTAGAATATAGCCGAGAGATACATGAGCATGAGCGTAAAGATATCGTAGAGATACTGAACGTCCTTGAATATTACAAATAGTGCCGAAAGGATGAATCCACAGCCTATATTGAATATGATAAGGCATAGTATCGGGTATATCATCATAAGAAACCGGAAATGGAACGCTACTCCGTCCACCGCCACGAATATGAAGAATATCACGAGCGTGAGACCGAAGTTTATCAGCGAAGCCACATTCTTCGACAGCAGGAACATATACTTTGGCAGGTTTATTTTTGTAATGATGCCTGCATTCTGCATGAGAGCATTCATACCGCCGTAGGTCGAATCCTTGAAGAAGGAATATGTCAGGTTTCCGGCAAAGAGATATATGATATAATGCGGATTGTCCCTTGCAAAGAATTTGGTGAAGACGATAGCCATTACAAGAAGCTGCATAAGAGGGGATATGAGACTCCAGAGCATACCAAGAATAGTACGCTTGTATTTCTTCTTGAAGTCACGTTTAACAAGCTCCTCAAAGAGAAAGCGCTGTTTTGAGACCGCCTCAGTGAATTTTTTTACTGCATCAAGCATTATTTTCTCCTTTTTTATATGTCCGTCAGATAATATCAGCTTTTATTTTTGCAGCTGCCGCAATGTTTTTATCTTCGAGCAGCACACGGAAGTTGAACATACATCTTTCAGCAGCGTCAGGACTTTTTACGTCGAGCATAAATTCAAGTTCCTTGATATCGACCTTTATACGTGCGTTGCTGGTGATAGGATTACCGTCCTCGTCTGAGAACCAGTAAATGATGTATATATCCTTTGTTCTGAAAATATCAAGTATCTTTCTGTCGATAGCGACTGGTACTCTTGTCCAGCCGTTGTGGCGAGCCTGGAAGTATACCGGAGCGCATACAGCTAAATTCATATCTGTTCCGGCTACTACTGTAAATGACGGCATTTCCTTGAAATGCAGCCAGTAGCTGTCACAGTAGGCACTGTACACCTGACGGCTCTCCATCTGCTTCTGCAATTCAGCAGAGAAGCGCATTACCTTCTGCTGGTTCTCGCCGAGGACATCATCGTGGAAGTCCTCACGCAGACCGTGGAATACCTTACCAGGCGTGTAGAGTACAGAATAGTGGTTCTCGAACAGGAATTCTGTAGGCTGTACGAAAACGTCCCAGTCGCTTCTTGCGCCCGGCCAGCCCATAGAAACGTAAGGAACAGTAGTGAACATATCAGGGTAATTTCCGATACCGTAGTTGAAGTATGTGCTCCATTCACAGCATCCGGTAGTTATTATCGCAGGATATCTTGTAGTCATTTCGTTGAATATGCGCTTGTCGATTATCTGCATCTGATGTGATGAGTACATCATGGTAGGGTAGCCGAATTTTTTCAGGAACTGGCAGGTCTTTTTCATGCTGATATCGAATGAAGTAGGTCTGCCGTAAGTTCCACGCCATTCGTTGAGGTCGTAGCAGTAGAATGCCTTGTACTTGTCGCCGTCCTTGAAGTCGCTGAGAGATATCATACGCAGAGGACGGTAATCGTCGTCGGTCATGATGAAAACGTCGTCGATAAGCGGACTTTTCATCGCAAGACAGCGCAGGAAGTAGTTTCGGCAGGCGTGGTCTTCCGGAAGCTCGTTTCCGTTGAGTATCTGGCTGTCTGTAAGGAATTTGAGTTCAAGTCTGCCGTGATAGCGCTCTTTGAGTTCTTCAACATTCTTGTCCGGACAGCAGAGCACCATTTCGGTTATGAACGGCATGAACTTATCTATAAATGGTAGTGTTGCAAGTATATCGTCATTTCTTGCTGTAAGACATACTATCTGCTTTACATCCGGAACAGCAGGGAGTACCTTTGAATTCTCAGATGTTGATATTACTGCGTTGAGCATATCCTCAGCGGATTCATCCCATGTATAAGGAACGTACTCCTTGAGCTTGGCTTTTTTAGCCTTGTATGTCTCAGGATCGTTCATGAGGGCTTTTACACAGCGGATAAGGTCGTTTTTATCGTTAGGATCAAAGTAGTCCGCAAAATCTCCGGCAACCTCGTGGAGTACAGGTATATCAGAGGCAACTACAGGAGTGCCACGCATGAAAGCTTCTATTATAGGAAGTCCGAAGCCCTCATTGAAAGTCGGGAAAGCAACGGCGAAAGCGTTTTTGTAGAGGTAGTCAACGGTAACATCGTCAGGCTTTTCTACAAAGAAAAGGCTCTTGTTATAGAGTGGATGAGTTTTTATGCGCTTTTCAAGCTCTTTTACGTTCCAGCCGATACGTCCGGCGAATATAGCCTTCATGCCGCTTTCAGCAAGTCCGCTTTCAAGAGCATCTATGATAAGGCTGTGGTTCTTTCTTGGCTCGATAGTGCCAAGCATGAGGAGGTATTTGCTTCCGGAGGCTATCTTCTTTACCTCAGGATCAACTTCTCCCATTGAGGTATCTTCCTTGTTGCTTCCGGCGAAGTCGCTTGAAAGTGTGACAACTTTGCATTTTTTATGCTCAATGCCTATCTTGTCGGCAAGCTCGTCAAGAGCTTTTATAGTAGTCTCGGCAGATGTTATGAGCAGGTCGGCGTATTTGAGGTTAGCGCCGAGATATATCATAAAGTTTACAGTAGTATTTTCGTGGCAGAACTGAGGGTGGGTTATAGGTATGATGTCGTATATCTGTGTTACTATCTTTACGCCGTTCTGCTTTAGTATCGGGAAGAGGTAGCTTCTTTTCAGCGCTGAGTTCCATACGCTGTCAATATCAAAGAATACAGCGCCGGAGGGAATGTCACGGATACCTATCGAGACAGGTGTGAGGACTTCTCCCTTATCACAGCTCCCATTAACGAAGTATTCGATGAATTTTTCGTTATTCAGTCTGAAAAAAGTCTTGTTCTTATTTGAATAATAGAGCAGATAGAACTCATGCTCATCGTGTCTGAGCATTCTTACCATTACTTCTCTGACAACTCGCTGTATACCAGTGACGAAATCAGTGAGCATAAGGTTAGAAAGGTCAACATATATCTTCATCAGTAAAAATTCCTTTCAGTATCAGCCGTTGATGCCCATGATCTTTTTAGCTGCATTTTTCATGAAGCCCGGCATCTTTCTGTATATCTTCAGCATTCTTTCAGGTACGGTTATTCCGGCAGGTCTGCCTATGCATGAGATATCGCCGCCGTAGCCGTTGTTTTCAGAGTAGATATTATTGTATATCCTCACCTGATTGATGTAGAATTCCTCGGAGTTTTTCAGTCCGTAGACAACGGTCTGCTGAAATTCCTCAGTCGGAAGTGCATAATTTGAACGCCATGCTTTGAGTGCAGTCTTGTCGATAGGTCTGCCGAGCATAAGCTGATAGGCTTTTTTCAGAAAAAGCTCGTTGTTACGCTCTCTTGAAAGCTTGAGGATATCGACTTTTCCCGGTACGGCAAAAGCGGATGCAAGAGTTACCTCTTTGGGCGTATGCAGGCTCTGACCTGCATTTTTCATGTTTCCGTCAACGATATCATAAATTGACGAATAGATGTCTTTATCTTTCATATGCCAACTCCTTTAGATAAAAGTTTTTACCTAAATCATGCGCACAAGCGCAGTATATTCGTATTATTATACCACATAAGGCATTTTATGTCAACTGCGGTGAAAATCAAGTTTCTGTCAGGAATAATGCTGATGTATCTGGCTTGGAATATGGATTTTTTATTCATACAAACATACAAACAGCTTGTGTTAGTTAAAAGAAAATATGTAAGAAGCCTTTTTTTCGTTGCAGAGGGCTGCTATAGATGCAATATCTACAGAATATCCCTGTAAATTTTATTTTTTTGGAAGTTTTGAGAAAAATGGAATTTACCACTTTATTTTTTTTTCGATATGTAGTATAATAACTATGATTACGTAAAAAAGATATATATTATTGTTCAGATTTGGAAAAATATGAAAATGAGGTAAAATTATGGCGAATAAATATTCTCTCGGTATTGATGTCGGCTCAACTACAGTCAAAACCGTCATAACCGATGCCGAAGGCAATATCCTGTATTCAAAATATCAGCGTCATCTTTCAAAGGTCAAAGAAACTGTGACCGACCAGCTGAAACTTATACAGGCTGACTACCCTGACGAAACTTTTAAGGTGTGCATAACAGGTTCAGCAGGTCTTGGACTTGCAAATTCAGCGGAGATACCGTTTGTACAGGAGGTACACGCTGCTTTCCTTGCGGTCAAGGAAAAACAGCCGGACGCAGATGCCGTTATCGAGCTTGGCGGCGAGGATGCTAAGATAATATTCCTTACCGGCGGCGTTGAACAGCGTATGAACGGTTCATGTGCCGGAGGTACGGGCGCTTTCATCGACCAGATGGCTACACTTCTCGGAATTACTGCCGATGAACTCGATGAACTCTCACTCAGGTCGCAGAAGCTTTACCCAATAGCTTCAAGATGCGGAGTTTTCGCTAAATCAGATATCCAGCCGCTTCTCAATCAGGGCGCAAGGCGTGAGGACGTTGCCGCAAGTATCTTCCAGGCTGTCGTTGACCAGACTGTATCAGGTCTTGCTCAGGGACGTACTATCGAGGGAAAAGTCCTTTTCCTCGGAGGTCCTCTGCACTTCCTTACCGGACTTAAAAACGCTTTCGTGAAAACTCTCGGACTTGATGAGGAACACGCTGTATTTCCGGAGGACGGTCCTGTTTATGTGGCTTACGGCTGTTCTGTTTACGCTTCTCAGACTGCCGAGGCATACAAAATAACAGAACTCCTCAGCAAGATAAAAAATGCAAAGGCTTCTGACGATATCGTTACTGGCGAACCTCTTTTCCTTTCTCAGGCTGATTACGATAAATTTATCGACCGCCACAAGAAATTTGACCTCGGTTACGGCGATATACGTACATATAAAGGCGATGCTTACCTCGGTATAGATGCAGGCTCTACAACTACAAAGCTTGTGCTCATTACTGATGACGGACGTATCCTCTATCACCACTACAGCTCGAATCAGGGACAGCCTCTCGATAAGATAGCCGACCAGCTCAAAAAGATATACGAGGCTATGAATCCCGATATCACGATAAAAGGCTCGGCTGTAACAGGTTACGGCGAAGACCTTATCAAAGCAGGTCTTTCCATTGACCACGGCATCGTTGAGACTGTTGCTCACTTCAAGGCAGCCGCTTACTTCTGTCCGGACGTTGATTTTATCATTGATATCGGCGGTCAGGACATAAAGTGTTTCAAGATAAAGAATCACAGCATCGACAGCATCATGCTCAATGAAGCCTGCTCGTCTGGCTGCGGCTCATTCATACAGACATTCGCTATGGCTCTCGGATATGATATCGCTGAGTTTTCACAACTCGGACTTTTTGCAAAGCATCCTGTTGACCTCGGCTCACGCTGTACCGTATTCATGAACAGTTCCGTAAAACAGGCTCAGAAGGACGGCGCTACTGTTGAGGATATATCCGCCGGACTTTCTTCATCTATCATCAAGAACGCCATATACAAGGTAATACGTGCAAATTCTCCGGATGAACTCGGTAAGAACATCGTTGTTCAGGGCGGTACTTTCCTCAATGATGCTGTTCTCCGCTCATTTGAGAAGGAACTTGGCAGAAATGTTATCCGTCCGGCTATATCCGGTCTTATGGGAGCTTTCGGATGCGCTCTCTATGCAAAGGAACGCTCTGAGGGAGCTTCAAATATAATTTCAAGAGATGACCTCGCTAAGTTTGCTTATACTTCACGCTCTGCACAGTGCGGAGGCTGTACTGCAAACTGTCAGCTCAATATCATCAATTTCGGCAAGGGACGCAATTTCATCTCAGGCAACCGCTGCGAGAGAGGAAGCGGAAAGGCTAAAAAGAACAATATCCCTAACCTCTACGAATACAAGTACAGCAGTATAGTTGCACTTGAAAAGGCTTGCAAGCCGGCTCACCCTATCGGAAAAGTCGGACTTCCTCTTGCACTCAGCTTCTATGAACAGATGCCTTTCTGGCAGACTTTGTTTACAGAGCTTGGATTTGAGGTGATATTCAGCGATGAAAGCTCCCGTGATATGTACTATCTCGGTCAGCATACGATACCGTCCGATACGGTATGCTATCCGGCTAAGCTTACTCACGGTCATATCGAGAATCTTCTCGACAAGGGCGCTGATTTCATTTTCTATCCGTGTATGAGCTACAATTTAGACGAGGGAGATTCCGACAACCACTTCAATTGTCCGGTTGTTGCGTATTATCCTGAACTTCTTCTCAGAAACAATCCTCGCCTCAGTGACAGCAACTTCATTCACCCTTATATGGATATGAATGTACGCAAAAACGTTGTGAAGGTGCTGAAAACATCACTGAAACGCTTCAATATCAAAGGTAAGATATCCTCTGCCGTGGATAAGGCTTATGCGGCTCTTGACCGCTATCACCACGACATCACCGCAAAGGCTGACGAGATAATCCGTCAGGCAAGAAGTGAGAACCGCAAGATAATAGTTCTCGCCGGCAGACCTTACCACATAGACAAGGAAATAAACCACGGCATACATAAGCTTGTTACAAGTCTTGGCATGGCTGTCATAACTGAGGACAGCGTTGCTCATCTTGCTCATACTCCTCAGCTCGGAGTGCTCAACCAGTGGACTTACCATTCACGCCTTTACAGAGCGGCTGAATACGTCACTACTCAGCCAGATATGCAGCTTATACAGCTTGTATCCTTCGGCTGCGGAATTGATGCAGTTACCAGCGATGAGGTCAGAAATATACTCGAAAGCAAAGGCAAGCTCTATACTCAGCTCAAGATAGACGAGATAAACAACCTCGGAGCTGCAAGGATACGTCTGAGAAGTCTTGTTGCTGCTATGGACGCTTTAAATAAGGGATAAGGAGCAGAGATCATGGTAAAAAGTGTAAAATTTACTGAGGATATGATAAGAACTCATACTATCCTCGTTCCGGATATGCTGCCTGTCCATTTCAGGTTGCTTATAGCTATATTCGAGAACAAAGGCTACAAAATGGAGCTTTTGCAGAACGATTCACGCAAGGTCATTGACGAGGGACTTAAAAATGTCCATAACGATGCCTGCTATCCGGCTCTGCTGGTAATAGGTCAGTTCATGGACGCTCTCAACAGCGGCAGATATAACCCTGACAAGACTGCTCTGCTCATAACTCAGACAGGCGGCGGATGCCGTGCATCCAATTATATACACCTTCTCCGCAAGGCTGTTGCCAAGAATTATCCGCAAGTGCCGGTAGTTTCGCTCAATTTCAGTGGACTTGAAAAGGACAGTGCTTTCCGCATAACTGCATCTATGTTCTTCAAACTGCTGTACGCTGTGCTTTACGGTGACCTGCTCATGACCTGCTACAACAAGTGCCGTGCATATGAGGTTAACAAGGGCGATGCAAAGGAAAAACTTGATAAATGGCAGCAACGTCTCGGAGATATTTTCCGCAAAGGCAGCCGTGAGTATTTGCGTACAAAGCGCCTTTACCGTGAAATACTCGATGATTTCGCTTCTGTAAAGCTTTCGGGCGAGAAAAAAATAAGAGTCGGCATCGTCGGCGAGATATACGTAAAATATTCTCCGCTTGCAAACAATCATCTTGAAGATTTCCTTATATCAGAGGGCTGTGAGCCTGTTGTGCCTTCACTTCTTGAATTCGTTATGTACTGCGCTGCCGGTACTTTCAACGATGCAAAGATATATGACAAAAAAACTGCACAATCACGCATATACAAGATAGGCTACAAGCTTATCTATGCAAAACAGCGTGAACTTATCAAGATAATGAAGGAGCAGGGCAGCTTTGAGCCGCTTCACGATTTCGAGCACCTTAGAGGTCTTGCTGACAAGTACATCAGTCAGGGCGTAGTTATGGGAGAAGGCTGGCTCATACCGGCTGAAATGGCTGCTCTTGCCGAGAGCGGAGTTGAAAATATAATCTGCACTCAGCCTTTCGGCTGTCTGCCTAATCACATCGTTGCCAAGGGTATGTCAAGAGCTATAAAGGACAGTCATCCGAATGCAAATATAGTGGCTATAGACTATGATCCGGGCGCTACAAGGGTAAATCAGGAGAACCGTATCAAGCTCATGCTTGCAAATGCAAAGAGATAAAACTCCTAAAGGGTGAAATATATGATAAAGAGAAGAAACGGCGAGATAGTCGCCAAAGAACAGAACTCAAAACAGACCAGGCTGCTGAAAAAGCTTTATGAAACTCAGGACGGCAGAATGCTGCTGAAAGTGCTTACTATGCCTATTATATCCGTAATGGCTGGAGACCTTATGAACTCGGTGTTCTCAAAGCCGCTCATAAAGCCTTTTATACGCAAGAACAACATTGATACCTCACAGTATCAGATGCGGAATTTCCGCTCATACAATCAGTTCTTCACACGAAAGATAAAGCCGGACAAACGTCCGATAGACCGTGATCCTATGCATCTCATAAGTCCATGCGACTCAAAGCTTACAGTCTATGAGCTGAATCAGAACAGTATGTTCCATATCAAAGGCTCACTTTACCGTGTGAGCGACCTGCTCAAAAATGACTTCCTTGCAAGGCGCTTTGTCGGCGGATACTGCCTTATTTTCCGCCTCGAAGTCGACGATTACCACCGCTACTGCTACATAGATGACGGTACTAAAACAGGCAATACCTTTATAAAAGGCGAGCTTCATACAGTAAATCCGATAGCTCTTGGCAGATACAATATCTACAAGCGCAATTCAAGAGAGTATACCGTTCTGCATACACGGCATTTCGGCGATGTTGTACAGGTCGAGGTCGGTGCTATGCTGGTTGGAAAGATACGCAATCACCACAAAGAACACAGCTTCCTCAGGGGAGAGGAAAAGGGTATGTTCGAGTTCGGCGGTTCGACTATAGTAATGCTCTTTGAGCGTGACAGCATAGTTCCGGACGGCGATATATTGAAAAATTCTGCCGAAGGTTTCGAGACTATCGTAAAGTACGGCGAGAAAATAGGCTGCGGCGTAAATGAAAATGACTGATGCTGACGGGCGGAGTTTTTTGCTCTGAAATTACTATGATCGGCACGTTGATTTGCAGGCAAATCAACTCACACGCTTTTGTTGCAAGGGAAAAGTTCTATCTTGCAGA
>DEBW01000086.1:105094-113333 GCA_002348905.1 Ruminococcus flavefaciens
TTTTAGCCATTCTTTTAAGAATGACTAAAAATTCACCCTTTTAAGAGCGCTTGGACGATTGTGGGACTCTGTCCCACACCCTGCCAAGGCTCTGCCTTTGGAATCCGGCAGGGAACACAGTCCCCTGCACCCCGAATTCTTTATTGTTTCACGACAATTCGTCCAGTTTGTTCGCCAGCGTGGGATAGGTAAGGACGACAGATAAAGTGAGCGAGCAAAGCAAGCGCCCTTGTAATTGCGCTGCGGTCGCTTACCGCTTGCAATACAGTGTGAAATATGCTACAATATATCTATTATAAGCTTTTTTGAAAGGATGAATATGGAAAAATCAGATATATGGAAAATCGTTCTCGTTATTTCTATGATGGTGTTTTCTGCGCTGTTTTCAAGCACTGAGACCGCTTTTTCCAGCGTTAACAAGCTGAGACTTAAAAATTATGAGGCTCAGGGAAATAAAAAGGCTGCAAAGGCTCTTAAACTCGCTAACCGCTTCGATGAAGTCCTTACGGCGGTGCTTATAGGAAATAATATCGTGAATATCGCTTCATCTTCTGTAAGTACCCTTCTTTTTGTAAGCCTTTTCGGAAGCAAGGGTGCTGGTATATCTACGGCGGTAATAACTGTGCTTGTGCTTATTTTCTGCGAGGTATTGCCAAAATCATACGCAAAGAAAAACGCCGAGAAGATAACTCTTGCGTTTGCTGCGCCGCTTACTGCGCTTGTTATTGTGCTTAAACCGCTTGTGCTGATACTCAACAAGCTGTCGGCACTTCTCGCAAAAGGCGATACTGCTCCGACCGTTACCGAGGACGAACTGAAATACATGATAGACGAGATCGAGGAAGAAGGCGTTATCGAAGAACAGGAGAGCGAACTCGTAAAGAGCGCTCTTGAATTTGACGAGATAAGCGTTGATGAGATACTCATTCCCCGTGTAAAGATTATCGGTGCTGAACTTAACTCAACTATAGACGAGATAAAAGAGCTTTTCAGCAAGGAAATGTACTCCCGTCTGCCGGTATATGAGAAAAGCCTTGATAATATCGTGGGAATAATCACAAACAAGGCTTTCTTCAAGATGCTTGTCGAGGGTAAGTACGATATACGTGAGATAATACAGGAAGTTCCGCACATCGCCGATACAAAGCTTATCAGCGAGGCTATGCGCTTCATGCAGAGGTCAAAAGTGCATCTTGCTGTAGTTACTGACCAGTACGGCGGTACAAAGGGTATCGTTACCCTTGAAGACATCATCGAGGAACTTGTCGGCGAGATATACGACGAGGATGACGAGATAGAAACCAATCTCGTGAAACTCTCTGATACTCGATATGAAGCTGCCGGAGACCTTAATATAACCGAACTGCTCGAAGCTCTTGGATTTGACGAGGATATGATAGAGTCTGAGTATTCGACGGTCGGAGGCTGGATAACTGAACTTCTTGAACATATCCCCGAAGCCGGCGAGACTGCTGAAAGAGGCGTTTTCCGTCTTACGGCCACAGAAGTAAATGAACAGAACGTCGAAAAGGTTATGATAGAGCTTCTTCCGGCTGAGGATGAAAATGACGGGGACGATGAGAAATAATAAGGACGGATTGCATTATCTCAAAATGTCGAAAAGTATGATTTATTCAAAATTGCAACACGGACGGCGAATCGCCGTCCCTACAATTGTGGTATTTATCGTATTTTTTGTAGGGACGACCATTGGTCGTCCGCTAATTTTACTATAAATAATATGTTTATTGACGGAATAAGAGGACAATTTGCGTCCTCTTATTTTTTTCTTTTAATTTCAGAAAATGCTTGACAAATCGTCGGGGATAGTGTATAATGTGTAAAGTGATTTTAGATTACACCACTACAGGAGCTTTAATATGGCAAAAGAACTTAAATTCGTTATGCTGCTCGATTGCTACGGCGATCTGCTCACTGAGCACCAGCGCAGCGTTATGGAGCTGTATTACTGCGAGGATCTCTCCCTTGCGGAGATAGGTCAGCCGCTCGGTATCACCCGTCAGGCTGTGAGAAGCCTTATCAAGCGTACTGAGGATATCCTCCTCAACTATGAGGAAAATCTCGGATTCGCTGAAAGACTGGGCAAAATGCGTGAATGTTTCGATAATATTTCCGCTGCCGCTGCTGATATCTCCGAAACAGCCACTAAGGACGAGATACTTCGTCAGATAGAGCTTGGAAAGAAACTGCTGTAGTTAATATATATTTTATATAAGGAGGCTGCCCCGTATGGCATTTGAAGGACTTTCTGAAAAACTGAATAATGTGTTCAAAAAGCTTAAATCAAGAGGAAAGCTCACTGAAAGTGATGTCAATGAGGCAATGCGTGAAGTTAAACTCGCTCTCCTTGAAGCTGACGTAAGCTACAAGGTCGTTAAAGACTTCGTTAAGAAAGTCTCTGAAAGAGCTGTCGGCGAGGAAGTTCTCGCAAGCCTTACTCCTGCTCAGCAGGTAATAAAAATCGTTAATGAAGAGCTTATAACCCTCATGGGTAACAGCAATTCAAGAATAAATTTCGCTTCAAAACCTCCTACGGTCATCATGATGTGCGGACTTCAGGGTTCTGGTAAGACAACCCACGCTGCAAAGCTCGCTAAGATGCTCAAAAAGGAAGGACACCGTCCTCTCCTTGCAGCCTGCGATATCTACCGTCCTGCCGCTATCAACCAGCTTCAGATAGTTGGTCACAAGGCTGACGTAAAGGTTTTTGAAATGGGACAGATAGATCCTGTTATAATCGCTAAACAGGCTCTTGCTCATGCTAAAGACCACGGCAATGATATCCTTATCATTGATACCGCCGGCAGACTTCATGTTGATGAAGAACTCATGGAAGAGCTGAAAAAAATAAAAGAGCTTACTCAGCCGGACGAGATCATGCTCGTTGTTGACGCTATGACCGGTCAGGACGCTGTAAACGTTGCCAAGGCTTTCGATGATGCTGTAGGTATCACAAGCGTTCTTATGTCAAAGCTCGATTCCGATACCAGAGGCGGTGCTGCACTTTCTGTACTCGCTGTTACAGGTAAGCCTATCAAGTACGTTGGTATGGGCGAAAAGCTCGACGATTTCGAGCAGTTCCACCCTGAGCGTATGGCTTCTCGTATCCTTGGTATGGGCGACGTTCTTACCCTCATTGAGAGAGCTGAGAACGTTATGACCAAGCAGGAAGCTGAAAAGCTTACTCAGAAATTCAAGGAAAATAAGTTCGATATGGACGATCTCCTCGATCAGATGAAGCAGATAAGAAGAATGGGGTCTATGAAGTCCATTATCGGTATGCTCCCAGGTCTCGGAGACAAGCTCAAAGATGTTGATGTTGACGACAGCCAGCTCAACCGCATAGAGGCTATAATCACTTCTATGACCAAGGCTGAGAGAGCTAAGCCGTCTATCATAAATCCTTCCCGCAAAAAGCGTATCGCTGCTGGTTCAGGTACAAGCGTTGAAGAAGTTAACCGCTTACTGAAACAGTTCGATCAGATGCAGAAGATGATGAAGCAGTTCACCGGCAAAAACAGCAAGATGAACCTCAGAAAGGCTCGTAAACAGCTCGCTGGCATGAACTTCGACAAACTTTCCGGAAAGGGCGGCGGAAATCTGCCTTTCTAAACTATGACAGATATTACTCCGATACTTTTCCGATACAGATACAGACACCGCTACAACCATAAAACGGCTGCCGGAAGCACTATGTTCTGGATAGGAGCTGTTGTGTTCCTTATCTTCAACTGTATGTCAAAATACGGCGGAGAACGCTTGAAAAATAACAGAGTTGTCGGTATTATGGCTTTGATCGGTCTGGGACTTATACTTATATCATATCCTGTAGATATGATACTTGCTTAAATTGATTTCAATGCGACGTCTCCCGCCGCTTGATATATAATATTTTATGGAGGTGAATTTAAATGGCAGTTAAAATCAGACTCAGAAGAATGGGTGCTAAGAAGGCTCCTTTCTATCGTGTAGTTGTTGCTGATTCAAGATATCCAAGAGATGGTAGATTCGTTGAGGAGATCGGTTTCTATGATCCTACTAAGGAGCCTTCAGTAGTTAAGATCGACGCTGATAAGGCTAAGGAGTGGATCGCTAAGGGCGCTCAGCCTACTGATACCGTTAAGGTTATCCTGAAGAAGGAAGGCATCCTTTAATCAGCTCGGCTTAGGAAGAGGTGGGACATAATGTCTCTGCCTCTGCTCCGAAAGCTTTACGGAGGTTAAAATGAAAGATTTATTATATGCTATCGCTGCTGGTCTTGTAGAAGATAAGTCAGCTATAAAGATCGTTGAGGACGAGCCGGATGCAGAAGGCGTTATCGTTTTCCACCTTTCAGTTGCTCCTGACGATATGGGTAGAGTTATCGGTAAACAGGGCAGGATCGCAAAAGCGCTCAGAACTATCATGAGAGCTGGCGCTGCTAAGAAGGATCTTAAAGTCTCTGTTACAATTGAATAAGAATTATCCGCCGAGAGGGGCGTTAGTTAGATAATGCTCTTCGCACAGGCGGATTTTTTGCGGAATGCTGCTGATATACCGCAAATCAAAAGGGACTCGAACGACGATATACAGCGACATATATGACGTATATACTAAGGGGATAATCGAAGGGGATTCTTTGCTCCACTTCGTCAAAATGGCATAAATTAAACCGTTATTTATTGTGATTATAAACAAAAATTTTTAATTTTTTATTACAACACTTGCATATTGATTTTATATATGGTATAATATGAATCAAATATACTAGGTAAAGCGAGGTTTTGCGTATGAAACTGCAGCAATTGGAATATGTTATTGCTATAGCTCAGGAAGGCAGTATCACTGCCGCAGCTAAAAAGCTTTATCAGGCACAGCCGAATATAAGCATTGCTCTTAAAGAACTGGAATCGGAAGTAGGTACTCAGATATTCTGGCGTACTCCTAATGGCATGGTGCTGACTCCAGAAGGCGAGGACTTCCTCGTAAGAGCTAAGGAGATAGTTGAGAGTATGCACAGTCTTGAGGCTGACTATTCTCATCGTTCAGATGATACTATCTCTATGAAGATAGAGTCCACTATCTCAACTTATCTCGGTACTGCTCTGGGAGCTTGGGTCAATTCCTTAGACCCCTCAGAAAAAATCAACATCAATTTAACAGAGCTGCCTTCTAACAAGGTTATTGACGACGTCAGCAGTGGACGTGCTGACCTCGGTGTTATCCGTATACCAGCTAATCAGCTTGGTGTATACTCTGAACAGCTCAAGAGCCGTAAGCTCACCTGCCGTACACTTACTGAATTCTCAATGAGGATACTCATGAAGAAGGATCATCCTCTTGCAAAGTATGATGATGTACCGGTTGAGGAGCTTAAAAATTACGTTCAGATCGTTCATGGCGATGACGAGATGAATATGTTCGCTAAAACAAGCCTGAACCCTGAATACAAGGAAGAGGACATGACAAAGAGAAACATATATGTTTACGACAGAGGAAGCAAGATGTCTCTTATGGCTGTTCTCGACAGTGCTTATATGTGGGTATCTCCAATGCCTATGAAGGCTATGCCGCCTAACAGTGCGGTCATTACAAAGAAGTGCTCATTTGCTAATATGCATATGCGTGACATCCTTGTATGTAAGAAGACAAGTGAAAACAACCGCATAATCAAGGACTTTTCCGAATTTCTCGTACATTTCCTTGATGGTGCATTTGATGAAGGCAAATAATTTTTAAAGGGCGGATTTTTTCCGCCCTTTTTTGTCGAAATAATTTGCTTTTTGATGTGATATGTATGGTTTAACAATGAAAAAGCCGGCAGCTGATGATATAAAACTGCCGGCTTTTGATTTTTGGGTAAAAAAAGACCGAGGGACACTTGGGGGACAGTCTCTCGGTCTTTTTTTATAAAGGATGAAATTAGAGAAAAACTTTAAGAAAGCGTGTGTTATGATGTATCCGCTCTTTCTATGTCTTTATTATAGCACTTGATAGGCAAGAAATCAAATATATAAAATTTATCATAGTATATGATGCATATATTTATTTGTTGTATATATAAACTAAATATGGTATTGAATTTGCATATGATATGTCATTCACAAAGTCTATAACTGAAAAAAGAGGCTATTTACAGCCTCTTTTCATTTTTACTGTTCCAAGCTCTCCTGTATTCAAAGAGCTTCCTTGATAGCGGATTTGGCTTTCGTCACAATGGTTTTGTCATTCTCATATGAAAGTATATTAGAAGCATATGAGATATCCACCCATCTTATCTCGGCTATCTCATCCTCCTGAGGATGAAAGTCTACATTTCTTGCCTTTGCGAGAAAGTATACCACCACTTTTATAGTGTCTTTTTTGGGTGAATAGGTAACAGTTTCGCGGAATGTGGGGTCAATTATCACATCAATATCAGTTTCTTCCTTGATCTCACGCTTAGCAGTTTCGACTTCTGTTTCGCCGGCTTCCACATGACCTTTCGGAAATGACCAGTGACCGCTGTTGATGTGCTTTATCAGCAGTATCTCGGTATTGCCGTGGTATTTGCGATAAACAATAGCTCCGCATGATTTTTCGTGAAGCATATATTATCCTTTCCTGCCCATGAATAAGGCATATGATAAAGCTGTATGATACAGCTTGTGTTGATTCATAACTATTATATCACAGTTTTTTCAATAAAGCAACAGGGACAGAGAAATATTTCTGCATGATTCTTTAAAAATATGTGCTGTACCTCTTGAAATATCTGCTGGAATGTAGTATAATATTTAAGATATTATAATCGGGAAATATGGCGTTATTTGCCGTTACCGATGCATAAAAAGGAGGAACAATTTTGGCTAAGACAACGGCTGTCAGCAAAAAGCCGTCAAGACCTGCTTATGCTATCCAACCGCCTGAGTACGTAAAATTCAGGTTCATATACGTGATAGCTGCTTTTATCATACCGGCACTGCTGACACTAATTGCGTATGCGCTCTTCGGAGTTTATCCCTTCGGTGAACGCTCTGTACTGGCTCTCGACCTTAACGGTCAGTACGTCTACTACTTTGAAAATATCCGTGACGCTTTCTGGAGCGGACGTGATCCGCTTTACAGCTGGTCAAGAAACCTTTCCGGCGGTTATCAGGGCGTTATAGGATATTACCTTGCAAGTCCATTTACATTCATTGTCATACTGCTTCCAAGAAAAATGATAATTGAAAGCCTTATGATAATGCAGCTGTGCAAGATAGGCGCTTGTGGTGCTACATTTGCTGTCTATGCACAGAAGGCTAAAAACGTTAAGCCTATACCTTCTGTTATCTTCGCAACAATGTATGCTCTTATGGCTTTCGTTGCGATCCAGCTCATTGATCCTATGTGGATCGACGGCCCTATCTTCCTGCCTCTTATAATACTCGGCGTTGAGTATCTCGTGGATGACGGCAGAAAGATAAACTACATCATCCCGCTTGCTATAATGTTCATCGCAAACTTCTACATCGGCTTCATGGTAGCTATATTCGTAGCTATTTACTTTGTATTCTACCTTTTCTTTGGTGCAAGAAAGAAGTTCGATGTTAAGGGATATGCAGTTACTATCGGAAGAATGTTCCTTGCAACTGCTGTAGTGCTTCTTTGCAGCTATATCATGATAATGCCGATATATAATGCTCTGAAGCTTGGTAAGTTCGGATTCTCAGAGCCTGACTACAGTATGCGTACAATGTTCAATCCGATTGAACTTCTCGCAACTCTGCTTCCTAACCAGTACTACTCTGTAAACGTTGATGAGGGTACGAGAATGTACGGAAGACCGGAGATATACTGCGGCGTTCTTACATTTGTGCTCGTTCCGCTTTACTTCATTAACAAGAACATCAAGCGCAACCGCAAGATAGGTTACGGTTTTGTATTATTCGTTATGTTCTTCAGTATGTGGATAAAGCCTCTCAATATGATGTGGCACGGCGGACAGGATCCTAACTGGCTGCCTTACAGATTCTCATTCCTTGTATCATTTGTACTCGTGGCTATGGCTTGTGAATCTTTTGCAAACCTTGAAGGATATAAGCTCACAATCGGCGCTCCAGCCGGAATATTTGCCGCTATAGCTGCTCTTATCTTCGTATTTGATGCGGTAATGCCTAACTTCAACTACAATGAGGAGCGTTACCAGTACGTTGCTAAGGTACCTTACAAGACAACTGAGACTATCAACGGCAAGTCTGTTGAGCATCTGTGGCTA